>CAZPZN010000016.1:0-26841 GCA_964590735.1 uncultured Tissierella sp. | reverse complement strand
AGAAGACCTTAAGGAATTATGGGGCACATCTGGTGAGGTATTCGTAGTAGCCGGTACTGGTACATCGTTGACGGAGTAGCTGCTACAGCAGGCGAAAGAGAATACGTAGATAAATATAACATAGATATTCTATTAACAGCATCTCAAAAGGCATTTGGAGTAGCACCTGGTATTGAAATTCTATGGGCAAGTGAAAAGGCAATGGCAAGAGCTAAATCATTAGAACCTATACCAGAGTACTATATAGCATTTGATAAATGGCTACCTGTAATGCATGATACATCTAAATATTATGCAACACCAGCAGTAAATATGGTTTGGGCATTACAAGAGTCCATTAGAATTATTAAAGAAGAAGGCCTAGAAAACAGATACGAAAGACATATTAAAGTTGCTAATGCAGTAAGAGCAGCTATTGAAGCTATGGGCTTTACAATCTTAGCTGATGAAGCAAACAGAGCTGTAACACTATCATGTTGCCTATATCCAGAAGGAATAGATGATGCTAAGTTTAGAGCTACTCTTGCAGAAGAAGGTGCAGTGGTAGCAGGTGGACTTGGAGCATATGCAGGAAAGATGTTTAGGTTAGGCCACATGGGAAATATAGACATGCATGATTTAGTTGGCTCTATTTCTGCAATTGAAAGAACCCTTTACAGAATGGGTACTGATGTATTAGGTAAAGGTGTAGAAGCACTTCAAAGAGAAATGGCTAAATAAATATCAACAAAATAGCTAAATAATATAAATAAAAGGAGGAGATCTAGTGATACTAAGAGGAAAAGACATGAAGGTTGATGTACACAATGAATTTTTAGGTGGTAAGGGAACTCTTATAAATACTCATTTTCTTAACAAAGAAGATTCATATGGATCCGGTAGATTATTTGTTAAGTCAATGTTAACACCAGGATCTTCAATTGGAACTCATCCACATAAGGGTGATTTTGAAAACTATTACATCCTAAGTGGGAAAGCGTTAGTTACTGATAATGGCGTAGAACACACTCTTGAAGCAGGAGATTCTATTTACTGTGCCAATGGAGATTCACACTCCATCGAAAATATCGGAGATACAAACTTAGAATATATAGCTTTAATAATATTTGACAAAACAAATGCTTAAAGTCTAGTCTAAAAGGTCCACAATGTAATTACATTGTGGACCTTTTTTAAAGTCTATTTTATTCACTTGCAAAGTTATCAAAATATCCTTGAACTAAAACTACGGGAGTTCCTTTGTCACCACTTCCACTGGTAAGATCACATAGACTACCTAGTAAATCTGTTATCCTTCTAGGAGTGGTTCCTAGGGTTTCTGCTTCAGCAATAGAATCTGTTCCCTTGCTATATATTTTCTTCTTCATAGCTTGGATAGCTTCCTCGCCCTTTAAACCTTGAAGTTCATTATCAGCAAGGTATTTTAACTTCAATTCATTTGGAAGTCCACTAAGACCATCTGTGTATCCAGGGGACACTACTGGGTCAGCTAGCTCCCAGATTTTCCCTACAGGGTCCTTAAATGCTCCATCTCCATAAACCATTACTTCAAGTTTAACCCCAGTCTTTTCTAGAAGTGTTTTTTGAATTTCCTCTACATAGTAATTACAATTTCTCGGGAATAGCTTTACTTCATTTTCTGAAGCAAGGTTTGAACCAAGAAGACCAAAATCAGGATTAAATCCACTTCCATCTATAGACTCATTAACTATTTCATCTAGTCCATAAAGGATATTTGCTCCATTGTCTTTTAAAATTCTCTTAGTTCTAAATCTTTCATGTATATTTGCTACTAGGACATCCTTAGTATATTGAAGGATTACCCTAGGGTCGTTTCCAAAATAGATATCTACATTTTCACCTATTAAATCCTTATACATTTGAACATAATCAATACCAGTGAAAGGATGGACTACCTTGTCACCAAACAACTTTCTATAATCCTCTTCAGTCAATACATCTGTATAAGGGTTTATATTAAGTTCATCCATTTTATCTACATCCATTAGATGATTTCCAACCTCATCTGAAGGATAGTTCAATAATAGATGGATTTTTCTATTGCTCTTAGCAATTCCCTTAAGAATAACTGAAAAACGGTTTCTGCTTAAGATTGGAAATATTACTCCAATTTCATCTGGAAATTTGGCTTCAATATCCTTACCTATTGCATCTACAGAAGCGTAATTTCCTTGAGCCCTTGCCACTAATGATTCAGTAATTCCGATGACATCCTTAGTCTTAAGTATAATATTTTCACTTTTAACTGCTTCTAAGACCGAATCAACCACTATGTTGATTAAATCATCTCCCTCCTTTACTATAGGAGTTCTAATACCTCTAACTGTAGTGCCAATAGTTCTACTCATAAAATTATCCTCCTGAAACAAAATTTTTCCTTACTTATTATATCATTATTTTGAAAAATGCAAAGTCTTATTTGCAATCAATTATTTCTTTTTCTGTTATTATGAAATCCACTGGAAAATCAAATTCGTTGGTAGGTATATTACCATCTATAACTTGTAGATCAAATCCCACTGCGATTTTAGGAACTTCTTTTCTAACCTTATTGGAAAGGAATCTATCGTAGAAACCACCACCATATCCTACTCTGTAGCCTCTTCTATCAAAAACTGCACCAGGAACTACAACTAAATCTATTTCTTTAGGGTCCACATGTCTTTCAAATTCTTTTTTAGGTCCTAGAATATTAAAATATCCAGGCTCCAGTTCATTAAAATCTTTTACAAGTGAAGGTATCATTTCCCTGGTTTTATGAATAGTTATGGGGACTAGTATATTTTTGCCCTCTTTTATACCTTCTTTTATGAATTCATGAGTGTCGATTTCACTACCAAAACTTATAAAAACAAATATATTCTTAGCATTTTTATAGTATTCTGTTTCTTTCAACCTTTTAAAGATATTTTTACTAAGAGAAATATGATCATTTTCACTTAATAATGACCTTTTAGCCAAAATTTCCCTTCTTAAAGTTTTTTTATCCAAATAAATCACCCCAAGTTCTTTATTTATCTCCTAAATTATATTATAATATACTATTGAGAGAAAGTAAAAGACTTCAACAAAGTTTGCTGTTTTTTACATAGAATACTAGAGGTGAAAATTTGATCAAGTTAATAGACGTAAGCAAAGAGTACAGTAATGGAGTAAAGGCACTTTCAAATATAAATTTAGAAATAAAAAAGGGTGAGTTTGTTTTTCTTGTTGGTTCAAGTGGGGCCGGTAAATCTACTTTAATTAAGCTTCTTTTGAAAGAGGAAGAGGTTAGTGAAGGAAGAATATATTTGAATGACTTGGATATTACCAGAGTTCCTAATAGAAGGGTTCCCTTTATAAGAAGAAATGTAGGGGTAGTATTTCAAGATTTTAGGCTTTTACCAAATAAGACAGTATTTGAAAATGTTGCATTTGCCATGGAGATAATTGGGACGCATCCTAGAGAGATAAGAAGAAGGGTTCCAATGGTATTGAGCATGGTAGATTTGAGTAGGAAGGCATCTTCTTATCCAGAACAGCTTTCTGGAGGAGAACAACAGAGGGTATCCATAGCTAGGTCCATAGTAAACAATCCTCCGGTTTTAATTGCTGATGAGCCTACAGGTAATTTAGATCCTGATACAGCCTGGGAAGTAATGAATTCACTAAACGATATTAATGGTAGGGGTACCACCATATTGATGGCGACTCATGCAAAGGATATTGTAAATACAATGAGAAAAAGGGTTGTAGCCCTTGAGGATGGAAGAATTTCCAGAGACGAACAGAAAGGGGGCTATAGCTTTGAAGCTTCGAATGTTTAAGAATACAATAAAGCAAGGCATGCAAGGTATATGGCGGAATAGGGGTATGGGCATAGCCTCCATATCCAGTATAACTGCAGTTCTAATGATATTAGGGGTTATCCTTATATTAATCTTGAGTATAAATAATTTTGTTCTAGAAACCACAGCGAAATTTGATACGATTCAGATATTCTTAGATGATGATCTAACAGAAGAAGCTATGAATAATATAGAGGATAAGGTTAAGAGCAATGAAGGAGTAGTTTCAATTTTATTCCAATCTAAGAGTCAGGCTTTAGATTCATTTAAAGATGATTTTGGAGAGGATGCCTATCTTTTAGATGGCTTAGAAGAGAAGAATCCACTTCCTGATTCATATATTATCCAATTAGAGGATATTAAACATGCAGATAATGTGGTAAATATGCTAAAAACACTTGACGGTATCGAGAAAGTTAAATATGATAAAGATGTAATAGACAAGCTTATAACCTTTGCCGATTACATAAGACTTGGAGGAATCATAGTAATAGCAGTTCTTGTATTCGTTTCCGTATTTATAATCTCGAATACTATAAAGCTTACAGTAACTTCAAGAAGAAGAGAAATCAATATCATGAAATATGTTGGTGCAACTAATAACTATATTAGAGGGCCGTTTATTATAGAAGGTATATTATTTGGACTAATAGGAGCTGGAATATCCATTACCTTAGTTTACTATGGGTATGAATACTTCTTTGGAGCAGTTAGCGATAGACTATATACATTGTTTTCTGTATTTTTAGTAGCACCAAAGATGATATTTAAGGACATTGCTATAATGTTCTCAGCTATAGGAATAGGAATAGGTGCTTTAGGTAGTCTTATTTCTTTAAAGCGATTCTTAAACGTGTAGGAGGTTATATGATGAAGAAGTGGGCAATCTATGTACTGGTCATTATAATACTGTCTTTGACAGTAGTACAAGCCTATGGTCAAACTGTAGATGATTTGAGAAAGCAGCAGAAAAATGTAAAACTGCAGATAGATAAGACCAAGAATGAGATTCAAGAAATTAAAAATAGAACCAAGGACGTATCCAAGGAAATCGAAGAATTGGATATAAAAATGGACAATGCAGCAACTGAGTTACAAAGAGTAGAGGATACCTTAACTGAGTTGAATGGTCAGATAGAAAAGACTCTTTTAGAGCTAGAAGAAGCAGAAATAAAGCTTGCAGATCAAGAGGAAATCTTCAACAAGCGTTTAAGAGCTATGTATATGAACGGGAACAGTGGATATATAGAAGTTCTCCTAGCATCTACTGATATTACTGATTTCCTATCAAGGAAGGACATGATACAGGAGATAGCCGAATATGATAAAGAACTTATTGCTTTTATGAAGGAACAAAGGGACATAATAGATGCTAAGAAGATGGAGCTAGAAGCTCAGAGAGCATCTGTAGAAGTTACAAAGGCTAAACTAGAAGCTAGAAAAAGAGACCTAGAAAGAGTAAGTCGAGAAAAAGAAGCTCTAATGGTCAGATTAGTAGCCGATAAAGAAGCTTATGAAAAAGAATATGACAAGCTTAACCAATATGCTAAAGATATAGAATCCAAGATATTTAAGCTTCAAGTAGTAAAATCCCCTTATACTGGTGGAAAAATGGCTTGGCCAGTTCCTGGATATAGTAGAATAACATCCAATTTTGGTTATAGAATTCATCCAATATTTAAGGTCAAGAAACTTCATACAGGTATAGATATTGGTGCGCCTTCTGGGGTAGCTGTTACTGCAGCATCTGATGGAACTGTAGTTCATGTTGGTACCCTTGGAGGATACGGAAAGACTGTAATGGTAGATCATGGAGGCGGAATAATTACTCTTTATGCTCACAATTCCTCCTACGTAGCATCAGTAGGTCAGAAGGTTAAGAGAGGTGCTACTATTTCAAAGATTGGTAGTACAGGAAATTCTACAGGTCCTCATCTTCATTTTGAAGTTAGAAAAAATGGAGCTTATGTAGATCCAATTCCATGGTTAAAAGGAAATTAGTAAGAAAGGTCTCATTTGAGACCTTTTACTTTGCCAATTTCCTGTTTTTTTTTCTTCCAACCATGGTATAATAAGTACATACAATTAATACAATATTTAATGACGAGGCGAGAAATGCTCGCCTCGTTACTTAAAGCCAATAACCGAGGTGAAGTAAATGTCCAAGAAGAAAACCATATTTATTATGGTTATTTTATTAGTTATAACAAATATTATTACATTTTCATTATCAAATATAGTCTCCTTTGGTTTTGATGATAAGGTAGTTCTACCAAAGGCTGAGTATAGAATGCTTATGGATAATTATAATGATTATTCTAAGATAAATTCAATTAAGGAATATATTGGTAAGGCTTATTTAAGGGAAGTAGAAGGGGCTGACCTTTTAGATGGTCAACTTAAAGGGATGGTTGAGGCCCTAGAGGATCCATACTCCATGTATATGACTGAGGATGAGTTCGCCTCTTTTACCCAGGAGACCGCAGGCACCTATGGGGGCATTGGAGTTATAGTAACTCCAGGAGACGATGATTTAATTACAGTAGTTGCACCTATTGAGGATACTCCAGGTGAGAGAGCCGGCTTAAAGACAGGAGATAAGATAATTAAAGTTGATGGATTAGAATTTTACGCCAAGAATATGGATGAAGCTGTTAAAATAATGAAGGGTCAACCTGGCACTAAGGTGACAATTACAATTATGAGGAAGGATAAGGACGGAAGTAATGTAGTTTCTGATATAGAAATTGAGAGAGAACAGATAAGGCTTGTGACAGTAAAGAGTGGTATAATCCCAGGCAATATTGGTTATATAAGGCTAACCTCCTTTGATGAGATAACATATGAAGACTTCATGAAACATCTTACAGATATTCAGGCATCAAATGTTGAAGGAATTGTATTGGACTTAAGGAATAACCCAGGTGGTCTCTTAAATATTTGTGCAGACATTGCAGATGAATTTTTAGGAGAAGGGGATATAGTTTATACTCAAACTAAGGATGGATCTAGAGATTATCTTAAATCAGACAAAAATATGACTGACTTACCCTTAGTAGTATTGGTAAATGAAGGAAGTGCCAGTGCATCTGAAATTTTAGCAGGAGCTATAAAAGATCATGGCCGAGGCGAATTAATTGGAATAACAACCTTCGGTAAAGGTGTGGTACAAAGAATAAGGGACTTAGGCGATGGAAGTGGAATAAAACTAACAGTGTCAGAATACTTTACACCAAATGGGATAAATATCCACGGAATTGGAATTGTACCAGATATAGAGGTTGAATTAAATGAAGATGTAGAAAATATAGGTTTAGATTATATAGATGAAGATAATCAACTTCAAAAAGCTATTGAAGTTCTGAAATCAAAAATCTAAAGCTATAAAAAAGGGGATAGTATTATGTATGGACTATATCAGATTATGTATTTCACATTAATTGATATCCTAAATACGATACTATCTCCTTTTTTTATTGTGCTTTTTTTATTTATATATTATCAATATTACAAGCTTGAGGAAGAAGGAATAGATCCTAGTCCTAGTTTGTATAAGCCATTTTTAAAGGCTATCAATTCATCATTTCTTGGATTCTTTGGTGGGTTTTTAGCCACTATACTATTTATCTATTTAGAAGTTCAAATAGTTCCCTTAGATTTTATGTATATCATAGGCCTATCCCTTATATTATCCGCTATTAATATCAGATTTGTGTGTATATCCTATAGTGGTAGCATATTGGCCTTATCAAGTATCTTGCTTAATTTTCCATTCAGAATTACAGATGATATTATGTTGATAGTTGCAACCCTTCATGTAGTTGAGAGCATACTTATAGCCATCAATGGTCATAGGGGAATGATCCCTACTTACTTTGAAAGAGGAAGTGACTTAGTAGGAGGATTTTTTATGAATAGGTTTTGGCCTATTCCATTTGTGATTTTTATTGGAGATGGCCTTATTAGGCCGATTACACTTATGACCATATTAGCCTATGGTGATTTTACTACTTCCTATGTAAGGCAAAAGGCTATATTTTCTAGCATAATACTATTTACATATAGTCTTATTCTTATGGCATTGATTAAATTTCAGTTTAACAATCTTATACCGCCAATATTTGCTCTTCTTGGACATGAGTTTATAATCCATGTAAATATTTTATTAGAGAAAAGAAGAATACCTATTTTTAGCAGTATTGAAAGTGGGGTTAGAGTCCTTGAAGTAAATAAAAATGGTATTGCAAAAAAGCTTGGAATCATTCCAGGAGACATAATTCTTAGTATAAATGATTACTCTATAAATGATTTAAAAGATATATCTGAAATCCAATGTCTCAAGATGAATTCTATGAGGGTAAAATTCTTAAGTAGAAGAAAGGGGATAGTAACAAAGACTTATCGAGGGGATAAAAAAACCCTAGGGATATCAATAGTCCCTAAGGCAATATATTAGAAATTTTTGTTACATCGACTGAAAAAATAATTTCGGATTTTTCGGTTTCAAAGGGTACTACTAGGCCAACATATAGGAGATAGTTCTTTTTATTTGCATATATATTTTGGCTGTTTAATTTACTTATAAAATTTAGATCTTGGTTATTTAAATTATAAACATAAACAGTATAGTCATTTACTGCCTGATTCTTTTCAACTACTAAAAGCTCATCGCCAGGTATGCTGGCAAGGGATGTTGCATTAACATCTACTTGGTCGTATTCCTTGTGGTTTTTCATATCATAAACCATTAGATGATTTCTATCGTTTTCTTCACTATTCTTGAGATATGCAATTTTATCCTTGCTGATATAACGTGGCATAAATCCGCTACCTATAAGTGTTAATGATGTCCAGTCTTTGGTGTAATATATATTATTATTACTACTTTCTTCCACTGGTTCTACTAATATGATGTGGTCCTCATAGATCCTCATACCAGTAATTTTTTTGTCTATTGTGGATTCTAGTTGTTCCGTTGAGCTAGAGATATCATAGTTAAATACCTTCGAGTTGTCCTCATTATTTTGAAGGATATATAGTTTGTCATTCTTATACCATTTGACTATGGAAGGGTTTAGATTTTCCTTAAATAATATCTTAAATGCTTTCTTCTCGTCTTTTGTAACAATATATAAGTCCTTAGTGTTCCCATTTGATTCTAGAATTGCAATGCTCTTTGCGTTAGGGCTAAACTCAGCAGATACAATATTTTGATATGTCTGATATACCTGAGATTTTTCATTGTTTGCTATATCGAAATACCATAGACTTTCAAGTTTCAGATCATCTTCCACAATATTTTTCTTATAAAGTATATATTCTTCGTCTACATAATCTACTATAGAACCATGATCTATGTATGCAGAAATAAGACCTTTTCTTGATTCTAAGATATTACCAGTATTGGCATCGACTTGAACAGATAAATTAACAAGGGGAGTCTCTAAATTATAATTATCAAATATGCTATTGTAGTTAATATTCCATATAAGCGTATCCTCATCTTTGATCAAGTTTATATCAGGTGAAGAATTAGCAGTTAGCTTAAAGTCATTTACAACTTTGTTAATAACCTCATTCAAACCTATCTTAGCACTAAGGGGCTTAAAGTTTTCATTTACAATATTGAATTTAACTTCATCCATATTAATAGATTTGGTATTCTTTAAATCCAAGATAATTTGTGGCACTACAAGTTGGACCTCATCTTCTTCAGCCTCGTTTAAAAGATGTATATTTATTACATTTCCAATCTTAACGATTTGTTCAACTTGGACTCCTGATGATTCAAGAAGACCGGCTGTAACTATTAAGGATACCTTGTTGTTCTTTTTGGTGACCTCAACCTTTGGTTCTAAGGACTGATATCCTTTTGATAAGATAACTTTATCTATTTTATACTTTAACTCTTCATCTTCTGATGAAATTTGGGTATCTTTATTAAGGAAGGGTAAATCATCTATACTACAAGCGGATAGAGTTAGTGCTAATAATATTACTAGTGTAATTGATAATAATGGCTTCATTAGAGTTCGCCTCCTTAGTCCATTCTACAATAATTAACCGGAATCATCAATAATAGTTTTGACAATTATACATAATAATATATAATTGTATTGTGTTGAACAGATGTTCAAAGGAGTTGATATAATGAATGAATTTAAAATAGAATCCAGCTATAAGCCTACAGGCGACCAACCTCAGGCTATAGATAAGCTGGTGCAAGGACTTAACGACAATCTCAAACATCAAGTACTATTAGGAGTTACAGGTTCTGGTAAGACCTTTACCATGGCTAATATTATAGAAAGAGTTCAGAAGCCAACTCTAGTGATTGCCCATAACAAAACCCTAGCTTATCAGCTAGCCAGTGAATTTAAGGAGTTCTTCCCAAATAATGCAGTTGAATACTTTGTAAGTTATTATGACTACTATCAACCGGAGGCCTATGTGCCTCAAACCGATACATTTATAGAAAAGGACTCTTCCATAAATGAAGAAATAGATAAGCTTCGTCACTCAGCTACTGCTTCCCTTTTTGAAAGAAGGGATGTTATAATCGTAGCCTCAGTATCCTGTATATATGGTCTTGGTGACCCTATTGATTATGAAAATCTAACTCTTTCTCTACGTCCTGGTATGATTAAGGATAGAGATGAGATAATGAGAAAGCTTATAGATATTCAATATATGAGAAATGATATAAATTTTGTTAGAGGTACCTTTAGATTAAGAGGAGATATATTGGAGATATTTCCCGCAGCATCTAGTGAAAACACTATTAGGGTTGAATTCTTTGGAGATGAAATCGAAAGGCTGACTGAAGTAAATCATCTAACTGGAGAAGTTATAGGATATAGAAATCATGCATGGATATTTCCGGCATCTCACTACGCTACTGCTCCGGAAAAAGTATCTAGGGCTATTGAAACCATAGAAGAAGAATTGACTGCGACTATAAGGGACTTTAAGGATAGGGATAAACTTTTAGAAGCCCAGAGAATAGAGCAGAGGACTAGATATGATATAGAAATGCTTAGTGAAATGGGATTTTGCTCAGGAATAGAGAACTATTCAAGGCATATGAGCCAAAGACCACCAGGCTCTAGGCCCTATACCTTAATAGACTATTTTCCTGATGATTTTCTTATAATAGTGGATGAATCCCATGTTACTATTCCTCAAATAGGAGGCATGTATGAGGGGGACCGTTCTAGAAAATCTAACTTAGTAGAATACGGATTTAGACTTCCATCTGCATTAGATAATAGACCCTTAAAATTTACTGAGTTTGAAAGTATGGTAAATCAGATAATATACGTTTCGGCTACTCCACGGGGGTATGAATTAGACCATACTCAGAATACTGCAGAGCAAATTATTAGGCCAACTGGGCTTCTAGATCCAGTTATAGAGATAAGATCTACTAAGAATCAGATAGATGATTTAGTAACTGAAATAAGAAAAACGGTTGAAAAAGAGGAAAGAGTCCTAGTTACAACCCTAACTAAAAAGATGGCAGAGGATTTGACCAACTATTTCAAGGAATTAGGAATCAAAGTAACCTATCTTCATTCAGATGTAGACACCATTGAAAGAATGGAGATAATCAGGGATTTAAGATTAGGTAAGTATGATGTTCTAGTAGGTATAAATCTGCTTCGTGAAGGTCTAGATTTACCTGAGGTTTCCTTAGTAACTATATTGGATGCCGACAAGGAAGGATTTTTACGTAGTGAAACATCCCTTATTCAGACAACGGGAAGGGCTGCAAGAAACGTTGATGGAAGGGTAATTATGTATGCAGACAAGATTACTAAATCTATGGATAAAGCCATATCTGAAACCAATAGAAGAAGAGAAATTCAAGATAAGTACAACAAAGACAACAATATAGAACCTAAATCCATCATTAAAGGAGTAAGGGAAATAATTGAGGCCACTATAGTAGCTGAAGATGATATCCCATATCAGGATACATTTACAAATGAAGAAATTGATGTTATGATAATTGGGCTTGAGCAAGCAATGCTAATGGCAGCAGAGGAGTTGAACTTCGAGAAGGCAGCGGAGTTAAGAGATAAGGTAATTGAACTTAAGAAGATGTTAAAATAGAGGTGTATTATGACAAAAGATCAAATAATTATAAGGGGAGCAAAGGTAAATAATCTAAAAAATGTTAGTGTAAAGCTCCCTAGAAATAAATTCATAGTATTTACGGGCCTTAGTGGCTCTGGAAAGTCCTCTCTTGCTTTTGACACAATCTATGCTGAAGGGCAGAGAAGGTATGTAGAATCCCTGTCTAGCTATGCTAGACAGTTTTTAGGTCAAATGGATAAACCAGATGTTGAGTATATAGAAGGACTATCTCCTTCCATATCCATCGACCAGAAAACAACCTCCAAAAACCCAAGATCAACAGTTGGAACAGTTACAGAAGTCTATGACTATTTAAGGCTTTTATTTGCAAGAATAGGAACCCCCTACTGTCCGAAATGTGGTAAGGAAATCTCTAGTCAAACTGTAGAACAGATTGTAGACAAGATTCTTGAGATGGAAGAAGGAACTAGGATGCAAATTCTAGCTCCAATAATCAGGGGTAAGAAGGGTGAACATGTAAAAGTGCTTCAAGAGATAAAAAAGGAAGGCTATGTACGATTAATCGTAGATGGAGAACTTCACGAAATCTCCGAAGAAATAACACTTGAAAAGACAAAGAAACATAATATAGAGGTAGTAGTAGATAGGATTATAATAAGAGAAGGTATAGAAGGTAGACTTGCAGAATCTCTAGAGGCTGCCCTTAGAATAGGGGACGGTCTGGTTTTAGTCGATCTTATGAATGGAGAAAGAATTACATTCAGTCAAAAGTTAGCATGCCCCGACCACAATATAGGTATAGAGGAACTAAGCCCAAGGATGTTTTCCTTTAATAGCCCCTTTGGTATGTGCAATACCTGTAATGGTCTGGGTTTTCATGCGGAGATAGACCCTGAGCTAATAATTCCAAATAAGGATCTAAGCATTTCCAAGGGAGGAATTGCTCCATATAGTGGCTCTGCAGAAAGCACATACTATTATCAAATGTTTAAAACCATAGCAGAAGACCATGGCTTTAGTATTGATGCACCACTTAAGGAAGCACCTGAGGTGGTCATTGATGAAATATTATATGGGACCAAAAAACCCATTACCTTTATGTTCAACAGCCATTTTGATAACGAGGGAATGAGGGAATATCAGGGTAAATTCGAGGGTGTTATTCCAAACCTTGAGAGAAGATACAAAAGTACAAGCTCCGGCTATATGAAGGATAAGATAGATGAATATATGATAGATACTCCCTGTCCATCTTGTAAAGGAAATAGGTTGAGGGAAGATGTATTATCCGTTAGAATCAACGGGCTAAATATTGCAGAAACAACGGCGCTTTCCATTGCAGAATCCATAGACTTCTTTAAAAACCTTCAACTTACAGAAACACAAGGTAAAATAGGGGAACAGATTCTAAGGGAGGTCCATGAAAGACTTAGCTTTTTAAGTGAAGTAGGTCTAGACTATTTAACTCTTTCTAGAATGGCAGGAAGCCTTTCAGGGGGAGAAGCCCAGAGAATTAGGCTTGCTACACAGATAGGTTCTGCTCTAGTAGGAGTTGTATATGTACTAGATGAGCCAAGTATAGGGCTTCATCAAAGAGATAATGACAGACTAATTAAGGCACTAAGGGAATTGACGGATGTTGGAAATACTCTTATAGTCGTAGAGCATGATGAGGATACTATGTATGCAGCTGATCATATAGTTGATATAGGACCTGGAGCTGGGATTCATGGAGGTCATATCGTAGCTGAGGGAACTATTGATGATATAATGAATAACTCTGATTCCATTACAGGAGCATATCTCTCTGGTAAGTTAAAGATTGAAATTCCTGAAAAGAGAAAGCCTACTAATGGAAAATGGTTAGAGATAAAAGGTGCTAAGGAGAACAATTTAAAAAATATAGATGTAAAGATACCCCTAGGATTATTTACCTGTGTTACTGGAGTTTCAGGCTCGGGAAAGAGTTCCTTAGTAAATGAAATCCTATATAAGTCTTTATCACAAAAGCTAATGCGTGCAAAGACTAAAGCAGGAAACCATAAGGAAATCAAGGGAATTGAGTATCTTGATAAGGTTATAAATATTGATCAAAGTCCTATAGGGCGTACTCCAAGGTCAAACCCTGCTACTTATACAGGGGTATTTGACAGTATTAGGGAGCTATTTGCCATGACCAATGAAGCTAAGATGAGAGGTTACCAAAAGGGTAGATTTAGCTTTAATACTAAGGGAGGCCGTTGCGAGGCTTGTAAAGGTGACGGAATCCTAAAAGTAGAAATGCACTTCTTACCTGATGTATATGTTCCTTGTGAAGTTTGTAAGGGCAAAAGATATAATAGGGAAACACTACAGGTTATGTACAAGGGCAAGACCATATCCGATGTATTGGATATGACTGTTGAAGAGGGACTGGAATTCTTTCAGAATATACCTAAGATCAAGAGAAAGATCCAAACCTTATTCGATGTAGGGCTTGGATATATAAAAATTGGCCAACCATCAACTGAACTTTCCGGTGGTGAAGCCCAGAGAGTTAAATTGGCAACTGAGTTATCAAGAAAGTCGACAGGAAAAACTATCTATATATTGGATGAACCTACCACAGGTCTTCACAGTGCTGATATCCATAAACTTATCAAAGTCTTAAATCTGTTAGTTGAAGGTGATAATACAGTAGTAGTAATTGAGCATAATTTAGATGTTATAAAAACTGCAGACTATATAATAGATTTAGGTCCAGAAGGTGGAGATAAGGGGGGTACCATTGTAGGAACGGGCACTCCTGAAGAGATAGCTTCAAATCCAAACTCCTACACAGGTCACTTCTTAAGTAATGTATTGAATAAGGATAAGTAAAATAAGGAAAAGATAGGCTCCTGACTATATCTCAGGAGTCTATTAAATATCAGAGGTAATTGTCTAGCGATTGCTTCACACTCTTATAACGATGATTAGACATCTCAAATCTAAGTGGGGGTATCTTCACCTGGTTATAAATTATAGTCTCAACAAATATTGGAGGTATTAAATGGGCTCAACAGTAGCAAATTCAGTTATTTCATTGTTTTTCATAATGCTGGTAGGTTTATATGCTCAGAGAAAAGGGATAATTACGCCTGAAATCAATAAGGGAATAAATAACATTTTACTAAGTATATCCCTTCCGATGCTTATTCTATCTTCATTTATGACCAGCTTTGATGATGGGTTAAAGGATAATTTGTATAATGCATTTTTATTTAGTTTTATTGCATATGTAATAGTAACTATAGGTTCAATACTCCTAACCATACCTATAAAGGGAAGAGAGAAGAGTGTAATCAAGTTTTCAAGTATATTTACAAATACGGCTTTTATGGGACTACCCCTATTAAATGCTATTTTTGGTTCCGAGGGTATTATCTATGGAGCTGTCTTTAATATGTTTTTTAACTTATACGTATTTACATATGGAGTGATACTTTTTAAAGGCGCTAAAAAGGGTAATGAAACAAGGAAATACATTATAGATATTATTAAGAATCCGGTTATTATTTCCGTGTTTATAGGCCTTGTAATAATGATATTATCCCTTAAAGTGCCTGCAAATCTAGAAAATAGTATTAGATTGATAGGCTCTATGACTACACCCCTTTCCATGATTTCCATTGGTTTTATCTTTGGTAGGGTAAAGATTAGAGAACATCTGAGGGATTGGACCATATATTATGCTATCTTCATAAAGCTTATAATAATGCCATTATTAATGATAATCTTCTTTAAACTTGTGGACAATACCAGTGTTGTAGCAACTTCCATAGTTGTGCTAATGGCATTACCAACTGCAACCATGGCTAGTATTTTTGCTGATAGATTTGATAATCAAGTGGAATATACTACTATTATTGTAGTAAGCACTACCCTATTATCTATAATAACAATTCCAATAATGGTTGGACTATTTTCTCGATAAATTTCAATAATCTGTTCATAATTAGATTAATTGGGTAATAGTATTAATGATGTAAATTTTGCATTAATACATAAGGAGGAATTATATATGAAAAAGACATTATTTACCGTAGTACTTATTTTAACCATGTTAATGATTTCAGCAGTATCATTTGCTGAAGGAGGGATTATCGTAAGGATAGACTCTCAGCCTGTTGTATTTACTGAAAGTTCAGGGCTTCCTTTTGTTGATAATAACGACAGAACCTTGGTACCATTAAGATTAACAATGGAATCATACGGTTCAGAAGTAGAGTGGAATGCTGAAACTAGAACTGCATTGGTTAAGAAGGGTGATATAACTGTAGAAGTTCCACTTGGACAAAAGCATATTTTAAAAAATGGGCAAGAAATAGCCATAGACACTGAATCTGTAATTAAGGAAGATAGAACCTACTTGCCAATCAGAGCTGTTGTTGAAGCATTTGGTTCAGAAGTTCAGTGGGATAAAAATACAAAAACTGTTGTTATCACAAGTGAGCCTATTGATGCTAAAAAAGTTCTATTGGATTCTTATGCGAAAAATTATGAATGGGAAAATTATGACATGAATATGCTAATGCATATGACTATGCCTGCTCCTGATGAATCAGGTAAGATAGTTGAGACCCATATGACTATGAATATGGATATGACTACATTTATGAATCCTATAAAGGCTAAAGTTATTGCAAATATGGCTATGGATATGGGTGAAATGAAGTTAAATCAACCAGTAATGGCAATGTATATGACTATGGAAGACGATAAACTTACACAATATATGGGTATGTATGGTGAAGGTGGACAGATTACTTGGATGAAGTCAGTGGTAGAAAATGAAATGTTCTCAGATTTAATGGATATTGACAAGAATAAAGAGTTAAATGAATTATCCATAAAGGAAGTTAAATATCTAGGAAACTATACAGTTGACGGTAAGGTACTACAGAAGTTTGAAAATACAACATCCTTTGAGGGCTATAACGAGATTATGGGTGGTTATATGGATATGCTTTCAGCATCAGGAAGCGATGAAGATATGATGGCTGCTGAAATGCTAATGAATATGGATGATATTGTATTTTTAGTTTATGTTGATGAAGCAAGTGGTGAAATAGAAAAATATGAAATGGATTTAAGTGCTTTAATGCAGAATATGATGAAGAGTATTTCAGAAAGTTTTGAAGTACCTGAAGAAGAGCTTGAAATGCTAGAATCCTTAAAGATGTATATTGAAATGAAAATGTCAAACATCAATGAAGCTGAGGACTTTGAAATCCCTGAAGAAGCACTTAATGCTCCTTTAGTTGAGGATATCGTGCCTGTAGAGGAATAAAAAAGGAAATAAAGTAAACTGAGATACTCCCTTGTAGTAGACATGAAATAACTAAACTGTTTACTACAAGAGGAGTATTTTTATGACCTAAGCTAAATAAGAGGTGATCAAAATGTGTGGAAGATATGCATTAGAAGCAGATATAGATGAGTTAATTGAAAGATACAAAGCTATAGTTATGGATAGTAATTTCAATGCAAAACCGGAAATATTTCCCACGAACACAGTAGCAGTAGTAAGGCAGGTTGACCATGTTCAAATTGATAATTTAAAATGGGGATTTATGCCTAGCTTTGCTAAGAAGCCATTGATAAATGCCAGGGCTGAGACGGTAGATGTAAAACCAACATTTAAGGATAGCTTCTTCAATAGAAGATGTATAATTCCTGCTACTAACTTCTTTGAATGGGAGAAGGTAGATGATAAAAAAATTAAAAGAAGTATTAAGATCATGGAGGAGAAGATATTCTCTATAGCAGGTCTTTATAATACATTCTTTGATCAGGAAGGAAATAAGTATGAGGCATTTACTATACTGACAACCCAGTCTAATCAGTCAATGGAACATATTCATGACCGTATGCCAGTTATAATTCCTAAAGGGGCAGAAGAAATTTGGTTAGATAAAGAGAATAGAAATATTGTAGCGCTTAAGGAATTACTAATTCCTTGGAAGACAGATATGATTTATCAATAACAATGATTCACATTACTGCTTTGACTCGATATAATTGCAATGCAATAGCTTATAATGAATAAATAAACAAAAAGTATTGCATAATTATGATTTTGAGAATATAATGAGTCTATTAATGTTTTATCAAAGGAGGTCTTAATCTTGCAAAATCAAAAAGTTGTCAAGAGCCAATGGAATTCTATCTCCAGTAATGCGGGAAAGATTTCCGAAGGTCTAAGGAGTACCTCTCTATTATAACAATAAAGATTCATAATAATAGGAGGAATGAAAATGTTAAAGAAATTATTAATTACGGTATTAGTTGTTAGTATGTTAGTTGTATTAGGTGCATGTGCAAGTAGCCCAGCAGAAACACCTGCAGAAACACCAGTAGAAACACCTGCAGAAACACCAGCTGAAGGAAAGCTAGGAGAAATAAAGGCAGCAGGCAAGATAGTATTAGGAACATCAGCAGATTACCCACCATATGAATTCCATAAGTTAATCGATGGGCAAGATGAAATTGTTGGATTCGATATTGAAATAGCTAAGTTACTAGCTAAAGATTTAGGTGTGGATTTAGAAATTGTAGATATGAAATTTGATGGACTTCTACCAGCACTAGTAACTGATGATATCGACTTCGTAATTGCAGGAATGGTAGCTAATGAAGAAAGATCAAAGACAGTTGATTTTTCAATACCATATTATGCAGCAAGACAAAGAATGGTAGTTAGAGCTGAAGATAAGGATATATATAAGGGACCAGAGGATTTAGCAGGGAAATCTGTGGGAGCGCAAAAGACAACAATCCAAGAGGAAATTGCATTAGATAAATTCTCACAATCTGAATATATAGGATTAAGTAAAATTACAGATCTAATTCTAGAGGTTCAAAACAAGAAGATAGAAGCAGTACTCCTTGCAGAACCTGTAGCTAAAGCTTATGTAGCACAAAATAGTGCTCT
Organism: uncultured Tissierella sp.; assembly: GCA_964590735.1. Lineage (GTDB taxonomy): Bacteria > Bacillota > Clostridia > Tissierellales > Tissierellaceae > Tissierella_B. The sequence continues at coordinate 7,938 of CAZPZN010000016.1, read as the reverse complement.
TCATTTAGCAGATATAGATTTAGGTGCTGAAGATGGAGTAGCTGTAGCAGTAAATAAGGGAAATGAAGATTTAATAGAAGAATTCAATAGCATTCTTGAAGGATATTTAGCTGATGGTACTATTGATAATCTTATTGTAGACGCTACAAAACTTGCAGAAGAAGAATAATTACCATTAAATTATGGCAAAAGAGTCATCTCTTTTGCCTAATTTTAAGTAAAGGAGGCAAATCCATTTGGAAAATATAACAAATGTAGTGGAATTTATCACTAAGTATTATTCGTATTTCCTAAAGGGAACCCTGACCACTTTGCAGATATCATTCTTCGGAGTTATTTTCGGTTCTCTAGTCGGAGTACTAGTAAGTTTAATGAGGTTGTCTAGTAAAAAAATTGTAAGAGCTATAGCAACTGTATATATTGAAATTGTAAGAGGTACGCCATTATTACTTCAAGTTTATATAGTCTATTATGGTTTACCAATGTTCATCCCTCTACCTGAATCCAGAATGTTCCTAGGAACTCTTGCGGTGCTACTAAACAGTGCTGCTTATGTGGCTGAGATAATAAGAGCGGGTATCCAGTCCATAGATAAAGGACAGATGGAAGCAGCCAGATCCCTAGGAATGGGACAAGGTATGAGCATGAGATATATAATCATTCCTCAAGCTTTTAAGAATATATTACCTGCTATGGGTAATGAGTTTATCGTATTGATAAAAGAATCAGCAATAATCTCAACTATTGCAATACCTGACCTAATGTATAACGCTGATACTTTAAGAGGTATTACTTACAAGCCATTTATGCCTTTAGTAATAGCAGGGGTTATATATTTTATCATTACATTTACACTTTCAAAGATCTTAGGACAACTTGAAAGGAGGTTAGCTGCCAGTGATCAAGGTAGTGAAGCTTAATAAAAAATTTGGTAAATTACACGTTTTAAAAGATATAGATGAAACTATTAAAAAGGGTGAAGTTGTAGTTATCATAGGACCTAGTGGTTCCGGTAAGTCCACTTTTTTAAGATGTTTAAACCTTTTAGAGGAGCCAACTAGTGGGGACATAATCTTTGATGGAAAGTCCATTACTGATAAGAATAACGACATCAATAAACAAAGAGAAAAGATGGGAATGGTATTTCAACAGTTCAACCTCTTTCCACATTTAACAGTAAAGGACAATATAACCATTGCCCCAATAAAGGTTAAAAATATGAAGAAAGAAGAAGCTGAAGAAATAGCTATGTCCCTTCTTAAGAGAATAGGATTAGAGGATAAGGCAAACACCTATCCAAATAAGCTCTCAGGTGGACAAAAACAAAGAATTGCTATAGTAAGGGCTTTAGCAATGAATCCAGAGGTAATGCTATTCGACGAACCAACATCAGCTCTAGATCCTGAAATGGTAGGAGAAGTATTAGATGTAATGAAAACACTAGCTAAGGATGGAATGACCATGGTAGTGGTAACACACGAGATGGGATTTGCTAAGGAAGTTGGAGACAGGGTATTATTTATGGATGAGGGAAAGATAGTAGAGCAGGGAAATCCTGAAGAACTGTTTAACAAGCCTCAAAATCCAAGAACTCAAGATTTCTTAAAGAAAATATTAGTATAAACAGTGGAACCGTCCTTAAAACAAAAGGGACGGTTCTTTTTGTTTTCAAAAAAATTCTGCCTCTTGTTGCTTGGGGATTTTTGCTTTCTAATGGCTGGTATTAGAAGATTTTCTGTAGTATAATTGTATTGCTTACCTAAGACATAAATCTATAGAGGTGTTAAATTGATTTACATAATGTTAGCTTTTTCAATAATTGCAGGAATCGATAAATTATTGGGTAATAAATTTGGCCTAGGTGTCAAATTTGATGAAGGTTTTAAAGCAATGGGAGGACTTGCTCTTACTATAATTGGTATATATAGTCTTTCTCCGATAATTGGAAAATTACTTATACCTGTATTGACCCCTCTATCTAATATAATGAATACCGATCCTTCAGTATTTATAAGCTCTATATTGGCTACAGATTTGGGAGCCTATACAACAAGCGTTGAAATTGCAAGAAACCCTTTAATTGGAAACTTTAATGGTTTGATACTCGCTTCTATGTTAGGGGCTACTATTTCTTTCACAATTCCAATTGCACTAAATCTCATATCAATTAATGATTATCCCTATTTTATTAAAGGGATTTTATCTGGGATTCTTACTGTTCCAATTGGTATGCTTGTATCAGGGTTTTTAATGAAGGTTCCTTTAAAGGATATATTATTTAACCTTTTACCCGTTATTTTGTTTGTAATACCTATTGCCTGGGGGCTGGTAAAAAAGCAGTACCTTATGATTAAGTTATTCAATATTCTAGGTAGATTTATCTCTATAATATGTACAATTGGACTTATACTAAGTATGTTAGAATTTTCATTTGATATAATACTAGTTAAAGGTATGCTTCCCTTTGAGGAAGGAGTAATATTGGTTGCAGGAATTTGTATAACTTTATCTGGAGCTTATCCTCTCCTTTATTTCGTTTCTAATAGGATGCATAGAATGTTAAATGTAATTGATGAAAAATATGATTTAGACCAATACTCGGTTCTTGGACTGATATCATCTTTGGCAAGTTGCATACCAATGCTTGGAGTATATGAGAATATGAATTGGAAGGGTAAGATACTTAATGGAGCTTTTGCCGTTAGTGGAGCCTTTACATTTGGAGGTCAGCTGGGCTATATATCTTCAGTTGCTCCGGAATACACAAACCCATTTATAGTAGGGAAGCTAGTTGCAGGTATAGCTGCCCTTGGAGTGGGAGTTTTATTAATAAAGATGGAAAAAACTAAGGAGGTATTAGATTATGAATATTAATGAAAGGCTAAGAAAATTAAGAGAATTGATGGAAGAAAGAAAAATTGATGCTTATATAGAACCTACGGCAGACCCACATCAATCTGAATATGTGGCTGACTACTATAAGGGCAGAACATTTATATCTGGCTTTACTGGCTCAGCAGGAACCGTTGTGGTCACAAAGGATAAGGCCCTTCTATGGACTGATGGAAGATACTTTATACAGGCTGAAAGAGAGCTTTCAGATAGTGACTTTGAGCTCATGAAGATGAATACACCTGGCTTTCCAACATATATAGAATGGCTATCCGATAATTTAAATGATGGATCTACTATTGGCTATAATGGAAAGACCATGGATAATATGTCCATCGAAAAGTTAGAAAGTCAAATTGGAGAGCTTAAGATAGATTTTGAAGAGAAATATGATTTAGTCGGAGAGATCTGGGAAGACAGACCTCTTATGCCAAAGGGAGAATCATTTATATTAGATGAGAAATATGCTGGTAAAACTGCTAAAGTCAAACTTCAAGAAGTTAGGGATCAAATGACTAAAAAAGCTGCTGACTATTTCCTTCTATCAAGCCTTGATGATATAGCATGGCTTTATAATATAAGAGGCAATGACGTAGAGAACAACCCTGTAGTAATTTCATATGCGCTTATATCTAGGGATAAGGCATTTTTATTTGTAGATGAAGAAAAGCTAAATGGAGAAGTTAAGTCCTTCCTTAATGATAATGGTATAGAAACAAGTGGTTACGAAATGGTAGTAGATTATGTTGGGGAAATAGAAGAAAAATCTACTTTGATTTTGGATAAAAGTAAGACTAATAGATGGCTATCTAGCTCCATTCCCAAGGGCGTAAAGATTATAGATGAGATGAATATAACTACTCTAATAAAAGGAATTAAAAACTCGGTAGAAATAGAGAATCAAAGATTAGCATATATTAAGGATGGGGTAGCCCTAGTTAAGTTCTTCCATTGGATTGATAATAATCTTGGAAAAATAGAAATAAGTGAACTTTCTGCAGAGGAAAGACTCTTTGAATTCAGAAAGGAACAAGAAGACTTCCTTGGAAATAGCTTTGGTACCATATCTGCTTATAAGGACAATGCTGCCATGATGCATTATTCAGCAAGCCCAGACTCCAATGCTGTATTCGAAGAAAAGGGACTATATCTTGTAGATTCAGGTGGTCAGTACTACCAAGGAACTACAGATATAACTAGAACATTAGCTTTAGGACCTATAACAGATGAAGAGCGAAAGGACTTTACTCTTACCCTTAAAGGTCACATAAATCTAATAAGTGCAAGATTTTTAGAGGGTACATCAGGCCATGTTCTAGATATATTATCTAGGTATCCATTATGGCAAGAAGGAATAGACTATAAATGTGGAACAGGTCATGGAGTAGGATATTTGCTAAACGTTCATGAGGGCCCACATAGATTTTCAGTAGCACCAAATACAGTAGCCTTAGAAAAAGGCATGATAATAACCATAGAGCCAGGCGTTTATAAGGCAGGCAGCCATGGAATAAGAACTGAAAACGTAGTGGTAGTAGATAAGGACATAGAAACCGACTCAGGTCAATTTATGAAGTTTGAAATGCTTTCATTTGTACCAATAGATTTAGATGCAATAGATGTGGAAATGCTATCAGACAAGGAAAAAGCATGGCTAAATAACTACCACCAAGAAACCTACAATAAGCTTTCACCATATTTAAATGAAGAGGAGAAATCTTGGTTAGAGCATGAAACTAGAAATATTTAGGATAAGGAGAATATTTGGGTTTTAAATTCCTGGTCTCTCAAAAATTTGACTGAACTAATGTTTTCTACTTGTAAATTGGAATGCTTGCCAAGCTGGAACTGGGGTCTATCTCCGTAGGGTGTCAGAAGGTTTTATTTTATTTTTAATTGTGAACTGTGAATTGTGAATTGATGAATAGGTGAAAACATGTTTAACATAGAAGAAGAACTTAAAAAACTCCCTGATAGTCCAGGGGTTTATATTATGAAGAATAAGAGTGACGAGATCATTTATGTTGGTAAGGCCATATCCCTTAAAAAAAGGGTACGGTCTTATTTCCAATCGGGAAAAAGCCAGCATCCTAAAGTTGCTGCAATGGTTAGTCATATAAGTGAATTTGAGTATATAATAGTGGACAATGAGGTAGAGGCATTAGTATTAGAATCAAACTTTATTAAAAAAAATCGACCTAAATATAATATATTATTAAGGGACGATAAACAATATCCATATATTAAGGTCACTTTAAATGAAAAGTATCCTAGGGTAATTAAGACCAGGTCTATCCTGAAGGATGGTGCAAAATACTTCGGGCCCTATCCAAGTGCAACTGCCGTAAACGATGCCTTGGATACCATTAAGCAGCTCTACCCAATAAGAACCTGCAAGTTAAATCTTAATAAAACGGTAGCTAATTTTAAACCTTGTCTTAATTACTATATAGGTAGGTGTAATGCACCCTGCCTAGGTGGTGTAGATGAGAAGGAATACATGGATATGATTAATGAGATTATCCAATTTCTAAGTAACAAAGATGATAAGATAGTAGATTTTATTGAGGAAAAGATGAAAAAGGCAGCAGCAAATCTAGATTTTGAAGCTGCCGCAAGGTATAGGGACCAGTTTAATTCCTTAAAAACTCTCCAGGAAAAGCAGAAGATAGTTACAGCATCTTCTTCGATTGACCAAGATGTTATAGCTATGGCAAGAGGTCTAGAAGAGGTATGTGTTCAGATTTTCTTCATTAGAGCTGGAAAGATAGTAGGAAGAGAACATTATTTATTAGATGACATATATAATGAGGAAAGAAGTGAAATTCTTAGTTCCTTCATAAAACAGTTCTATATAGGATCTGCCTACATTCCCAAGGAAATCCTGGTGGAGGATGAAATACTAGATGAAGAAGCCATTACCCAATGGTTGGAGAATAAAAGGGGGTCAAAGGTTTCTATTATAGTTCCTAAAAGGGGAAATAAGTTAGAACTACTAGAAATGGTTCATAAAAATGCTATGGATATGCTAAATCAATATGGCGATCGATTTATGAAGAAGCATCGTGAAAATATGAAGGCTTTAGAGGAAATTGCACAAATACTTGATTTAGATGAAATACCTAATAGAATTGAAGCCTTTGATATATCCAATATTAGTGGTGTTCAATCCGTAGGCTCCATGGTTGTCTTCGAAAAGGGTGAGGCTAAGAAATCGGATTATAGAAGGTTTAAAATTAGGACTCTCCAAACCCCTGATGATTATGGAAGTTTAGAAGAGGTTCTAAGGAGAAGATTTACCCGGGGAATTCAAGAAAAGGAAATGTTTAGGGAATCTAATATAGAGAATAAGGGCTTTTCCAGCTTCCCAGATTTTATTATGATGGATGGAGGTAAGGGACAGGTAAATATTGCATTAAAGGTTCTGTCGGAAATGGGTATTAATATACCAGTATGTGGTCTAGTTAAGGATGATTTTCATAAGACTAGGGGTATTATATATGATAATCAAGAATATAAGCTTAAGGTGGACTCCAAAGGATTTAGAATGATTTATAAGATACAGGAAGAAGCCCATAGGTTCGCCATAAGCTATCATAGGAGTCTAAGGACTAAGTCTATGTTTAAGTCTGAACTAGATGATATAAAAGGCATAGGAGAAAAGAGAAAAAAAGCATTGATGAAGCACTTTAAAGGTATAGACAGAATCAAAAATGCATCCCTAGAAGAATTAGCACAAGTAGAAAGTATGAATATTAGGGCAGCTGAGGAAGTTTACAAGAGGTTCCATAAGAAGGAGGGATAGTCATGGAGAAAAAACTTTATTTATCAGATACTGACAAAAAAATAGCTGGTGTCTGTGGTGGTCTTGGGGAATATTTTGGTGTCGACTCTACAATAATTAGATTAGTTTGGGTATTTTTGCTTATTCCAACAGCAGTAATTGGTGGAACTATTGCTTATTTCATAGCTGCAGCTATTATACCAAGGAGGCCGATGGATTAAGATATGGATTTTATTACGTTAGATAGGTTAATAGACGAGATGGGTTTTGAGCTTGTATATAAGTCTACGGATTCAGCTAGTTTGAAAATATCATCTACTGAGATAACTAGACCAGGGCTTCCTATTGTAGGATACTTTGAAGAATTTGCTCCTGAGAGGATTCAGATAATCGGTAGCTCCGAATGGCATTATTACAACGATCTACCTGAGTCCCTAAGATACGCAAGTATTGACAAATATTTTTCATACCCAATTCCTGCTTTGATATTCTCCAGGAATCTTGAGGTTTTTCCAGAGATATTGGAATTAGCTGAGAAATATAATAGGACTATCCTTAGGTCTGATAAGGCAACATCGAAACTGATCAGTGAGCTTATAGACCACATAGACTTTGCTACAGCTCCAGCAACGACAATTCATGGAGTTCTTATGGAGGTTTATGGTATAGGAGTACTATTAAGCGGGAAATCAGGTTTAGGTAAATCAGAAACTGCACTAGAGCTTTTAATGCGTGGTCATAGGCTAATATCAGACGATGCCGTGGAAATAAAAAGGGTTGAAGATCAACTTAGAGGGGAATCTCCTAAACTTACTAGATATTTCATGGAAATTAGAGGTATAGGAATACTAGATATTGAAAGACTGTATGGTATAGGCTCTGTTAAAGAGTATGAATATATTGATATGATGGTAGACCTTGAACTATGGGATGAGGCCAAGGTATATGACAGAATTGGTCTAGACGAAGAAACTATAGAAATACTTGGGGTTAACCTTCCTAAAGTTACAATTCCCATACGACCAGGACGTAACACTGCCATGATAGTAGAGGTAGCAGCAAGAAACAATCGTCAAAAGCGTCTTGGCTATAATGCAGCTCAAATGTTAAATGAAAGAATAATGAGTGAAATTGAAAAGAGAAAAAATACATTAGGCGAATAAGAAAGCCTAGAATTAGGATTTCTTTTATTACAAATAGGAAAGTATTTAAATATCAGAGGTAATTGCTTAGCAATTACTTCACACCATTGCAACGAGGTG
>CAZPZN010000015.1:13701-27998 GCA_964590735.1 uncultured Tissierella sp. | reverse complement strand
TTAACCTTTATTAGCATTAATTCCCTTCTAATAGTTCCTTCTTTAGGTAATATCTTTACCTTAACTACATCAACAATCTTATAAACTTGTTTTTGAATCTGGTCTAGGATTTCCTCATCACCTTCAACGGATAAGGTTAATCTAGCATGACCCGGGATGTTGGTTACACCAGCGGTCATTTTCTTTACAAAGTATCCACGTCTGTTAAACATTGACATGATCCTAGCAACTATCCCGTTAGTGTTCTTAGCTATAATTAGTATTTCATGAGTTTTATTCATCCTCCAACACCCCTTTTTTCCCAACTATATTTGATACACTGGTTCCTGCTGGTATCATAGGAAATACATTGGCTTCTTTTTCAACTATGCATTCTATTATTACCGCTTTGTCACACTCAATTGCATCCTTTAGCTTCTCATCAATATCTTTTCTACTTTCAATTCTTATATAATCAATTCCGTAGGCCTCAGCAATTTTTTCAAAGCTAGGATTTACACTTAAGTCTACAAAGGAATATCTTCTTTCATTGAATATTTCTTGCCATTGTCTAACCATTCCTAGGAAGGAATTGTTTAATAACATTACTTTTATTGGTAGATCATATTCTTTAACCATCATAAGTTCCTGGTAGGTCATTTGAAAACCACCATCTCCAACAACTGCTACTACCTTCTTATCTGGCATTGCGACTTGTGCACCTAAGGCAGCAGGCACTCCAAATCCCATGGTACCAGAACCACCAGAGGTTAAAATACTATTTGGATTATTGAAGCTTAAAAATTGAGCAGCCCACATCTGATTTTGACCCACGTCTGTTGAAATTATGGCATTTCCTTGAAGTATCTTATCAAGCTCCTCTAGGACCTCTTGAGGCATAAGCCTCCCATCTTTACTTTCTCCATAGCCCATTGGATATTCCTTTTTCCATTCATTAACCTGATCAATCCACTCCTTGTGGTCAAGCTTATCTATGGCTTTGTTAAAATTCTCAAGGACATTCTTTAAATCCCCTACTATTGGAATATCTACTTTCTTGTTTTTCCCTATTTCTGCAGGGTCTATATCTATATGGATTATCTGTGCATTTTTACAGAACTTATCCGGATCTCCGGTTATACGGTCATCGAATCTGATACCACAAGCGATTATTAAATCGGCTTCATTGGTAGCAAAGTTTGCAGCTACTGTACCATGCATACCAAGCATTCCAAGACTAAGACTATCATTACATGGGAAGGTCCCAAGACCTAATAAAGTGGTAGTAACAGGTATATTAGCCTTTCTAGCAAATTCCCTTAAGTCTTCAGTAGACTTAGATTTCAAAACTCCTGCACCTGCTATAATCAAAGGTTTCTTTGCTTCTTTAATTTGGTTAATAGCAGTTTTAATTTGCTTTGGATGACCTAGAATAGTGGGGTCATAACCAGGAAGATCTACTTCCTTAGCATAAAGTTTTTCAAACTCTTCATAATCTATTTCCCCAAGTTGTATATTCTTTGGAATGTCGACTAATACTGGACCAGGTCTACCTGTAGTAGCAATATAATATGCATCCTTAAGCACCTTAGGTAAATCCATAATATCTGTAACAAGGTAGTTAGTCTTAGTTATTGGAAGTGTAATCCCTACGATATCACTTTCTTGGAAGGCATCCTTACCAAGCATATTTAGTCCAACCTGACCCGTAATCACCAACAGTGGAATTGAATCCATGTGGGCCGTCATTATACCCGTAACTAAGTTTGTAGCTCCTGGACCTGATGTAGCCAAACAACATCCGATCTTTCCTGAAGCTCTTGCATAACCATCTGCCTCATGGGCTGCCCCTTGCTCATGTCTTGAAAAATAATGTTTTATCTTATCAAATTTATAGATCTCATCATATATTGGAATTACGGAACCCCCTGGATATCCAAACATATCCCTGATTCCTAATCTATAAAGACACTCTAATAAAATCCTTGAACCATTTATTTTTTTCCCTTCCATAACCCATCACCTTCCCCTTTTAATGGCTGTTTAGCCTTACTATCTTAAACCCATTTTCTCTCATGGTGTCCGTTATTTTTTGAATATGTTCTTCACCATTTGTTTCCACAGTTACCTGAAGTTCCACATCGTGAAACCTATCTAAATTTATAAATTGATTATGGTCTAGCTTAACAACATTCGCATTTAAGTCCGCTAGTGTTTGAGATACCTTGACTAATTGTCCCGGCTTATCAGGGAGATAAACACTGAATTTAAACACCCTTCCCCTAGCTACAAGTCCCTTATTTATCATTGAGGAAATTGTAAGTACATCTATGTTTCCGCCGCTTAGGATTGAAACCACCTTTTTATTCTTCTCCTCAAGTTTCATGGCACCTGCAACGGATAGGATTCCAGAATTTTCAACTATGATTTTATGTTTCTCTACTAGAACTAAAAATGATTCCATTAATTCGTAATCCGATACTGTGATGATGTCATCAACATATTTCTTTATGTAATCAAATGTAAGATTCCCAATTTTTTTAACCGCTGTACCATCTGCTATGGTATTGGCGTCTTTAAGCTCAATAGCTTCACCCGTATTCAATGCTGCTATGGCACTTGCTGCTCCTTCAGGCTCTACACCTATAATTCTTATCTTAGGATTTATTTGCTTTGCAGCTGATGCTATTCCTGAAATAAGTCCACCGCCACCCACTGGAACTAATATGATATCGGCATCGGGAATTTCTTCAAGAATTTCTAATGCAATAGATCCCTGACCTTCTATGACGTCCTCATCATCAAAGGGATGAACGAATACATAGCCTTCTTTTTCCTGAAGCTCACAAGCCTTCTTGTATGCATCATCATAGACCTCTCCGTAGAGCACTACTTCTGCCCCATATTTTTTAGTGGCTTCGACTTTGATTAGGGGAGTATGCCTTGGCATAACTATGACTGCCTTGATTCCAAGTTTTTGTGCAGCATATGCTACCCCTTGAGCATGGTTTCCTGCAGATGAAGCTACAACACCCTTGCTCTTTTCTTCGTCACTTAGCTTAGTCATCTTGTTGTAGGCTCCTCTTAATTTAAAAGAACCTGTTCTTTGAAGATTTTCCGGTTTAAGATATACTTCATTTCCTGATTCACATGAAAACACATCACTATGTATTATCTTAGTCTTAGTTATTACAGTTCCCAATCTTTCTCTAGCTTCCATAAAATTAAATAGTCTTAACATTGATCTAGCTCCCCCTTAATTACTACAAATTGGTTAGGTCATAACAGTCTTTAGCACAAATCTGTTTGCTCGTTACACCGCTGTATAATGCTTCAAATTTATTTGCTCCTTACACTCGCATATATTTGGCATTATTTGCGAATGACTTACCTCAACTCACTACCGTTCGTTGGGTCAAGTCAACTTCGCACAGATTTGGCTAGACTGCATCTGACCTGCCATCAATTTGTTAAGAAAACCACTTAACAAATTGGCTTAGGTCATTAAAAAAATCCCTAGTATATTTATATAAAAATATACTAGGGACGAATAATCTCGTGGTACCACCCAAGTTTTACAACTGACTCACATCAGCTGACTTTTCAGGTCAAAATATAATCTTAACCCTAGCCATGTAACGGTGGCGTCTCTCTTATGAGAATTCCGGTCTTATTTACTCTGCTTAACATTTCAATTCGACAGCTCCGGAGTGATTATTATATACACTCTTAACCCTGACTCTCACCATTTGTCAGTTCTCTGTAATTAAGTACATGCATCTTTGTCTCCATCAAAACTTCTATTAACTGAATTTTTTTAATTAAAAGTTATCTTATACTTTTTTTTAAAGCTTGTCAACTCTTTTTTAAAAAATTCTTGACGTACCAGCCAATTTTATTTTAATAATACCTAATAACTTAGGGGAAAGCTTGCTAATTATAAATTTAGGATTTCTTTATTACGAATAGGAAAGTTCTGCTTTGAATCTTCTACATATAATTTAACTTTCCGTTGATGAGTAACAAGAAAAGCTACATTTAACGCTTCTTTTAGAGGCTTTTCTTATTTCTTCTTTAATTACATCTGTCATCTCTGTAGTTGTAAGGATTTTTTCATGATCCTTAGCTATATCACCTGTTCTATGACCTGCATTTAATACTTTATCTATCGCAGATTCAATTAGGTCAGCTTCCTCTTTTAAATCAAATGCAAATCTTAACATCATAGCAGTTGAAAGAATAGTTGCAATAGGATTTGCTATACCTTTACCAGCTATATCTGGAGCTGAACCGTGGATTGGTTCAAATAAACCCCTACCCGTCGCCCCTAGACTTGCTGAAGGAAGAAGTCCTATGGAACCTGTTAACATGCTGATTTCATCGGATAATATATCTCCAAATAAATTTGTAGTAAGGATTACATCAAACTGCCTTGGATTTCTAATTACCTGCATAGCTGCATTATCAACATACATGTGGTTTAATTCCACCTCAGGATAATCCTGAGATATCTCTATAACCACCCTTCTCCAAAGCCTAGAACTTTCAAGAACATTGGATTTATCCACACTTGTAAGACGTTTATTTCTCTTCATTGCCATTTCAAAGCCTATCTTTGCGATTCTTCTTACTTCCATCTCGCTATAAGTTTCTATATCATAGGCTGCAGGCCCGTGTTCTGTATGCTTTAAACCTCTTTCTCCAAAATATATTCCTCCTGTTAATTCCCTAACTACCAGGATATCGAAGCCATCCCCAACTATTTCTTTTTTTAAGGGACAAGACTTTTCCATGGCCTTAAAGAGCATTCCAGGTCTTAAGTTTGCGAATAATTCTAATTCCTTTCTAAGACCTAATATGGCTTTTTCTGGACGCCTTTCTCCAGGAAGGTCATCCCATTTATTTCCTCCAACAGCCCCCATTAAAACGGCTTGTGCTCCCTTACATATATCTATTGTTGCCTTAGGTAGCGGTTCACCATATTTATCTATAGCGCACCCTCCTGCCAAAGCTTCCTTATATATAAACTTATGGTTGAACCTTTCCCCTATTAAATCCAGGATTTCAATGGCTGAATCTACTACTTCTGGTCCTATTCCATCACCCTTGACTACTGCTATATTGTATTCCATAGTCTTCCTCCTACATTTTTTCCTGAATATAATTGACCAAGCCATCCTTTTGGATTATCTTTTGGATAAATTCAGGATAGGATTGAGCCTTATAGGTTTCACCCTTGGTAATATTCATAATTTGTCCACTTTCAAAGTCAATCTCCACTTGGTCTCCAGCTTCAATTCCTTTAGATGCCTCAGCACTTTCAATTATCGGAAGGCCTATATTGAAGGAGTTCCTGTAGAAAATCCTTGCAAAGCTTTCTGCTATAACACAGGATATTCCTGATGCCTTAATGGCAATAGGAGCATGCTCTCTAGATGAGCCACATCCAAAATTCTTCTGAGCTACCATAATATCTCCCGGCTTTACACTTTTGATAAAGTCCTTGTCTATATCCTCCATACAGTGCTTTTTAAGCTCCTCTGGATCTGCTGTACTCAAATGTCTTGCAGGAATTATAACATCTGTATCTATATTGTCACCGTATTTAAAAACCTTTCCCTTTGCCTTCACTCTAGTTCCCCCTTAAATATTCTCCGGATTGCATATCTTACCAGCTACTGCAGATGCTGCTGCCACTGCAGGACTTGCTAGATATACTTCAGATTTTACATGTCCCATTCTTCCAACGAAGTTTCTATTTGTTGTAGCCACACATCTTTCACCTTCTGCTAATATTCCCATATGACCTCCAAGACAAGGACCACATGTAGGTGTACTAACGACAGCTCCTGCTTCTATAAATATCTTTATTAATCCTTCCTCAATAGCTTGTAGATATATCTTTTGGGTTGCAGGGAATACTATTGCTCTAACACCCTTCTTAACCTTTTGACCCTTAAATACCTCTGCAGCTGCTCTTAAGTCATCTATTCTACCATTTGTACAAGATCCAATAACTACTTGATCTATTTCTACTTCTCCAACTTGGTCTATAGTTCTTGTATTCTCTGGTAGATGAGGGAAAGCTACAGTAGGTCTTAAACTGGATAAATCGATGGTATATTCCTCATCATAGATAGCATCTTCATCTGCTTCATATACCTTATATTCCTTAGTTGAATGTTCTTTGATATATCCTTTTGTCAATTCATCTACTGGAAATATTCCATTCTTTGCTCCTGCTTCAATGGCCATATTTGCAATTGTAAACCTATCATCCATACTTAAGTTCTTGATTCCATCTCCAATAAACTCCATAGACTTATATCTAGCACCATCTACCCCAATTTTTCCAATGATATGAAGGATTATATCCTTGCCACTAACCCATTTTGAAGGCTTTCCTCTTAGATTGAATTTAATTGCTGGTGGAACCTTAAACCAAGCTTCCCCTGTAGCCATTCCAGCTGCCATATCAGTAGATCCAACTCCTGTTGAAAAGGCTCCTAAAGCACCGTAAGTACAGGTATGAGAGTCAGCACCTATTACAACATCTCCTGCTACTACTAATCCCTTTTCTGGTAATAGAGCATGTTCTATTCCCATTTCACCTATTTCAAAATAGTTTGTTACTTCTTGATCATGTGCAAATTCTCTAAGAAACTTACACTGTTCTGCTGATTTTATATCCTTATTAGGAGTAAAATGGTCCGGAACTAAGGCAATCTTATCCTTGTGAAATACCTCTTTGCCACCCATCTTTTCAAATTCTTTTATTGCCACAGGGCCAGTAATATCATTTCCCAAAACCATATCTAGCTTTGCTTCAATAAATTGCCCAGCCTCTACTTTATCAAGTCCAGCATGTGCTGCTAAAATCTTTTGCGTCATAGTCATTCCCATTTTATATTCCTCCTTATCAAATCACAATTTAATCAGTTCACAACTTAGTCAATTCACAGTTCACAATTATTCAGTAGAAAAAGGACTTAGCGGTTTAAATTATCACGACTTCGAAAAAATTTGGTAACTGAACTTTATTTTTTATGCAGGAAATTGGTTAATGATTAACACCCTAATTAGATAGACCCATTATTCAGCTTGTTAATCATGTCAATTTACAATTAAAAAATATTAGTTCAGTCAAATTTTTGAGGGAGTAGGAATTTAAATCCTAAGTGCTTTTTCATCCCTAAAAATCTAATAAATACTGTTCACCGCATTTAAAAATGCTTTTATACTTGCTTCTACTATATTTACACTCATGCCTCTTCCAGAATAGCTGTAGTCCCCATATCTAAGTTTGACTACAGAATATCCAAGGGCATCTGTACCTTCCGTTACTGATTGAATTGAGTAGTCTTCTAATTCAACCTCTATATCTAAACACTTATCAATTGCACTGAAGGCTGCATCCACTGGACCTCCAGCGAAGGATATTCCTTCAATATCTTCCCCATCCTTATTTAATACTACTGAAGCAGTAGTTGTGATGGTATTTCCACTGTTAATTACGAATCTAACTAATTTATATTTATCATCAGCCTTAGCTTCTCTGTTAGTTAGGATTGCTTCTATATCCCTATCAAATATCTGCTTTTTCTTGTCTGCAATTCTCTTAAACTCCTCAAATGCTCTATCAAGCTCTTCTTGAGAAATTTCAAATCCCATGGATTGTATTTTGTCTCTAAAAGCTGCTCTTCCTGAGTGCTTACCAAGTACCATTTTATTCGTATTTAGTCCTATGGATTCAGGTGTCATTATTTCATAGGTTTCACGGTTATTAAGGACGCCATGCTGATGGATTCCAGATTCGTGAGCAAATGCATTAGCCCCTACAATAGCCTTATTTGGCTGAACTGAAACTCCTGTAATGCTTGTAAGAAGATTGCTTGTTTTAATAATCTCCTTTGTGTTGATTCCAGTTTCTATGTCGTATATGTCTCCTCTAACATTCATAATCATTGCCAATTCTTCTAAGGCAGCATTCCCAGCTCTTTCACCTATGCCGTTTATGGTGCATTCACACTGGGTGGCCCCTGCCCTAATAGCTGCTAAGGTATTTGCTACGGCTAATCCTAAGTCATCATGACAATGAACCGATATCTGAACACTATCTAAGTGCTTTGATTTCTTTCTTATATCCATTATGAAATTATAGTATTCATCAGGAGTTGTATAGCCTACAGTATCAGGGATGTTTATAATTTTCGCCCCAGCTTCTATAACTGCATCGAAGATTTTGGCTAAGAAATCAGGATTGCTCCTAGTTGCATCCTCTGCTGAAAATTCTACTTCAGGGCAAAGGCTACATGCATAGCGCACCATTTCTACTGCTATTTCTATAATTTCTTCAGGATCCTTCTTTAACTTATATTTCATATGAATGTCTGATGTAGCTATAAAAGTATGTATTCTAGGTTTATCGGCACCCTTTACTGCTTCCCACGCTTTATCAATATCGCCTTTTACAGCTCTTGCAAGAACTGCTACAGTAGAGTCCTTTATTTCATTTGCAATCATTTGAACTGATTGAAAGTCTCCTTCTGATGCAGCAGCAAATCCTGCTTCTATAACATCTACTCCCAATCTTTCAAGCTGTTTAGCCAGTAAAATCTTTTCCTTGATGTTCATGCTGCAACCTGGAGACTGTTCTCCATCTCTTAATGTAGTATCAAAAAAACTAATTCTCTTCGACATATTCATCCCCCTACTATATTGATTTAAATGATTAAACCCCCAAGTTAAATAAAAAAAGTTTTTTATAAACATTTAAATGAAACTTTTCTTGTTACTCATCTACGAGAGTCCTAAAAAATAAATTAGAAATAAGTAGAACTCTCCTATTCGTAATAAAAAAATCCTCCGTCCCTATAAGTATAAACTTATAGGGACGGAGGATATATCCTCGTGTTACCACCCTAATTCGCAGCTATGCTGCCTCAATCCTGGACTATCATCCAGTATCCATATAACGGTGGCTCCGTCTTCGCCTAATTTTTTATTTCTCAGCGAAGATGCCAGAAAGCTAGTATTACATATCACCCTATGCTAATTCCCACCATCCACTAGCTCTCTTTGAACAAGGTTTAGATATCTTTCTCTTTCTCTTTGCATTTTGTAATTAGGACTTATTATATATTCAGAATGTTTAAAAGTCAACACCTTTTTTTAATATTTTTGTTAGTTCTGAGATACATCTATGAAGACTGAGTCTATTCCATACTTTCAACTGCTCACATGGTCTCTAAATTTTCCATTATTAAATAGTTTAAACTTCCTTGAGGATATTCCCCGAATTCATCCATGATTCCAGCTTCATATCCAGTTAAAATCTTAATTCCCTCATCGATATGCTCTATTGCATATATGTGAAATTTCCCTTCCCTAACTGCTTCTACAACTTCATTTTTTAATACAAGATTCTTCTTATTTGTCTTAGGTATCATTACACCTTGATGACCTGTAAGGCCTTTTTGTTTACATATCTCATAGAAGCCTTCTATCTTTTCATTAACGCCTCCAATTGGCTGTATCTCGCCTTTTTGGTTAACAGACCCTGTTACTGCAATATATTGTTTTATAGGGACCTTAGCCATTGATGAAAGTATGGCATATAATTCTGTACTAGAAGCACTATCACCATCTATTATGGAATAATTTTGCTCAAATCCTATTCCTACAGTAATGCCAAGTGGCTTTGTAGATGCATATTGATGTCCTATATAACCACTTAGGATTAATACACCCTTATCATGTATCCTTCCACTTTGATTTGCTTCCCTTTCAATGTTTATTACCCCTTCTTTTCCACTATAGACTGAGGCTGTAATCCTACTTGGCTTTCCAAAGCTGTATTCACCAGTACCTAAAACAGCAAGGCCATTTATCTGACCTATTTTTTCTCCCTCTAAATCCATGAGTATAGTACCTTCTTCAAACATCTCATTTAGCTTTTCTTCATATTTGTTGGATCTTTCTATCTTCTTCTCTATGGCCTTTAGTATATGAGAATCGGATATAAGGTCTGCTCCATCCTCTTCTGCCCAAAGATCAGCCTCATAAATAATCTCTACAATCTTATTGAATTGGGTACTCATCTTTTCTTGATTTCCTGATAATCTTGTACTAAACTCAACGATCCTAACAAAAGCAGATCTATCAAAATGCCTTAAATTATTCTCTTCACAGTGACTAGTGATAAATTCAGCCATAAGCTTAATATTATCCCTGTTCTTATCCATATCTACATCAAAATCAGCCATAACCTTAAATAACTTCTTAAAGTCATCATCATAAGCATATAGCATATTATAGGTATATTCATCCCCTATGATTATTACCTTAATATCTAAAGGTATAGGCTCGGGTTTTAAGCTTGAGGTAACGGCTAATCCCATAAGTTTATTTTGATTTTCAATGTTAATTTCATCAGTCTTAAGAGCTCTCTTTAGCATCTCCCAAGAGATAGGGTTGTTTAAAATTTCCTTCATCTGGAATATAAGATAACCACCATTTGCAAAGTGAAGGGAACCAGGTTTTATCTGGGTAAAATCAGTAGCCAAGACACCCATTTGACTCTTATATTCAATGGACCCCATAAGATTATTATATATAGGGTTGGATTCATTAATAATAGGCGCATGATCAAGGTTACTGTTATCTATAAATAGGTTTACCTTATATCTAATAAAGAAATTCCCCTCCATATCAGGAGGAAGGTCAAACATAGTAAAATTCCTTGCAGGAGTTTTCTTAAATTTCTCTATGTTTTCTAATATATCTTCCTCTAAATCCACAAGATATTCAGAAATCTCCCCATTCTCCTTATAATTGTCTTTAATCTTCTTGATATCAAAGTTGACTAATTCAGATACAATCTTTTTATCAAGGTCCTTCATACTTTGGACCAATTCCTCATCTACTTCCCTTAATTTGTTGAAATCATCGAAGGTTACCAGATGGAGTTCATTGTATTTGCCCATCATCTTTTCTCTTTCCTCAATGCCCAAGTTCTGATACTCTTCCTCGTTCATAGGTCTATTATCCTTTAATGCAATGGAAAGAAGGCCTTGCTCAGTAGGAGTATATACAAACCCATATTCGGAAGACTTTTCATTAAGCTGTTTTAATATTTCTTGTTTTTTCTGATTAGTAATTCTCATAATATCATTTCTTCTAGATTCATACTCCATTCCCTTGAAACTCTCAGGAATAAGCTTTTTCAAGTTTTCAATAGTATCTTCAACATCTTCCTTGAATTTCTTTCCTTTCCCAGGAGCTAAACTCAATGCTTTAGGGGATTCTTTTTTCTTGAAATTATATACATATGCCCAGTCAGAAGGCACACTTTTCTTAGCTGCAAATTCCTTGGTAATGGAGTTGGTAAAGCTACTTCTGCCCGTTCCTCCGATACCTGTAACGTAGATGTTATATCCTTTCTTTTTCATCTTAAGACCAAAGCTTAAGGCCTCAGTCCCCCTTTGCTGCCCAATAATACCCTTTAGGGGATTTACTTCCTTAGTAGTCTCAAAGGCTAGGTCCTCCATCTTATATATACTGGTTAACTCTTCTGGCTTCAATTTAAAATTCAAGATCATCCCTCCTAACAGCATCTTCTAATATGAATCTTTAATATATACTTAATTGATACCCAAAAGCAGACCTTCTATATAGATATTCTTTTCTAATATATTCATGAGCAGTTATTTCTTTGAGTTTTAATTTGCTTAAATTTCCCTTTTCTCGTTAAATATTTAATAATATTTACCATTTTCCCTACACAAGAAAACGTTTTAGTGGTATCATTAAGACAGGTACTCAAAATAAAAGGAGGAGTGTAGAATGATAGTTGGTTGTCCTAAGGAAATTAAAAGTCAAGAGAACAGAGTTGCCCTTACACCAGCAGGTGTAGACGGTCTAGTTAGAAATGGTCACAAAGTATTAATTGAAGCAGGTGCAGGACTAGGTTCAAGCTTTACAGATGAAGAATACAAAGAAGCTGGAGCTGAATTAATCCCTGAAGCAGCAGAAGTTTGGAAACAAGCTGATATGATCATAAAGGTTAAAGAACCACTAGAATCAGAATATAAATATTTCAAAAAAGATTTAATCCTATTTACTTATTTGCACTTAGCAGCTGAAGAATCATTAACTAAGGCACTATTAGATGCGGGTGTTATAGCATTGGCTTATGAAACAGTTGAAAGACCTGACAGATCCCTTCCATTACTTGCTCCAATGAGTGAAATCGCAGGCCGTATGGCTATCCAAGAAGGTTCAACTTATCTTCAAAAGACTCGCGGTGGTAAAGGTATGCTAATCGATGGAGTTCCTGGAGTTGCACCTGCACATGTAGTTGTTGTAGGAGCAGGCGTTGTTGGTACTGGAGCTATTAGAAGAGCAATAGGCTTAGGCTGTAGAGTAACCGTACTTGATGTGGTTGTAGAAAGACTTCGTTACTTAAATGAAGTGTTTATGGGAAGAATCGAAACCCTATATTCAAATAACTTCAATATTATGAATGCTTGTAAATCCGCAGACTTAGTAGTAAGCTGCGTACTAATCCCTGGAGCCAAGGCACCGAGACTAGTTACAGAAGAAATTGTAAAGGCAATGAAACCAGGTACTGTAATTGTTGACGTTGCAATTGACCAAGGCGGTAGCGTTGAAACCACTGTAGGACATGCAACTACTCATGATGACCCAGTATTTGTTAAACATGATGTAATCCACTATGCAGTAGCAAATATCCCTGGAGCAGTTCCTCAAACAGCAACTCTTGCACTTACTAATGTAACTTTAGGATATGCTATTAGAATTGCTAATAAGGGATGGAAAGAAGCTTGTAAAGCTGACAAGGCTCTTGCATTAGGCCTTAACGTAGCAGAAGGAAAGGTAACTTATAAATCAGTAGCAGAAACATTCGGAATGGAATACACTCCAGTAGAAGAACTATTAAACTAAACTACAAATCTATACTAGAAGCCCTGAAAATCATATGATTTTCAGGGCTTCTTTATCCTTAACTATTAACTCTTAACTCTTAACTGTCTTCTTATTTCTTCCAACTAAGCTTAGAATAAAAGCCATGGTCAAGGCAAGGGTTGATAATGCAAATGGAGCCATAGCGCTTATATTATATGAGAATCCTGCTAATACAGAACCAAAAACTTCTCCTAGCGCCCTAATGGCATTGTATATACCCGATACCAAGCCAACATTAGCTCCATTGCCTTGTACAGCGAAGTTTTGAAGTAAAGGTATCATGATTATAATCAAGGTGAAGAAGACTAAATTCCAGATCATAAACTGATAAATTGATGGATTTAACAAAATCATAAAGCCAGAAATTAAACCTAAAAGTAATAAGCCTGCCATTGATCTGCTAGGGTCCTTCTTCCTTAATATCCATACACTTATGGTCAGATTAACTCCTAAACCTACTATTCCTGTAATAGCCTTCCAGACTCCGTTTACAATTGGCTTAAAATCTAGTTGTTCCTTTAAATAATAATTAAAAGCATTATTATTACTAGATTGTGCCATATATATGAAGAAGGTTAATCCTAGTAACATCACCATGGAGGAGGTAAATATTTCCTTAGACTTTTTGGCGTCCTTCAAAATATCCCATATAAACAATACCTTCTTATTAGTACTTTTCTCTAGGGCAAAATTCGTTTCACCAACGATAAATTTAAAGCCAAGGCTTATTAAAAACATTGTAAGGGCTTGAATTAATATTACGACTTGAGGTTGGAGAACACCCAATATTCCTCCAATAAAATAGCCAGCTGAACTTGAAATAAGCATTAGAGCTGTATAATTGGACATAGCAATGCCTCTATTCTCTTCTGTAGTTGTATCTACTATGGCAGCCATAAGACCACCACTGAAGCCACCGTTTGCAACCCCTGAAACTGCTCTGAAGAAAAGTATAGACCAAAGGGAAGTTGAAAAAGCAAAGCCAACCTGTCCTATGCTATATAGTAAAATTGAGAAGAAAAGTACTTTCATACGACTATCTCGATCCCCCCAGCTACCCCAAATAGGTGCTGTAAGAAAACTTCCAAATACCATCATTGCATAGGATGTCCCAAATATATGCTTTGGCATATTTAATGCGGTAAAATGGCTTGGAGTTACGGGATGATGAAAATTAGTTGCCACCCATAAAAATGAGCTAAATAACATTAGCTTTTTCAACTTACTGTTCAAGGACGTCCCTACTTTCTAATTTGATATCTACCTTTAACTTTCTTAAATAGCACAAGGACTATATCCACAGTCTTGACACTCTGAACATCCTCCTGTGT
>CAZPZN010000015.1:0-13601 GCA_964590735.1 uncultured Tissierella sp. | reverse complement strand
TAAATAGCACAAGGACTATATCCACAGTCTTGACACTCTGAACATCCTCCTGTGTGATTTAGCTTTCCTCCACACATTGGGCACTTATCAGGGTCTTCTTGTAAGGATTCTGCTGCTAGTTCAGTCATTTGATTCTGTAATTCTAGTAGTTTTTCTTGTCTATTATTTGCTTTGTTTGTAATTAAAATTCCACTTCTTGCACAACCATCCCTATAGATTGTAATGCCTTTTAATCCATTTTCCCAAGCATACATATATAAGTCTTCTACCTCTTCAACTGTAAACTCGTTTGGAACATTAACCGTTGAAGAAATACTTGCATCAATATATTGCTGCCATGCTGCTTGTACCTCTATTCTAGATTTGTAATCTAAGTTTGTAGTTGTAATGAAGAAATCTGGAAGTTCCTCTTCTCGTCCAAGGTTATTAATATCCATATATTCCTTTGCTATTGGAGTAAATACCTTATAGTAAGTATCCTCTGCATGAAGGGATTCGGACTTCCTTGTATATGCTACCTGGAATATCGGTTCAACTCCATTACTACAGCCAATAAGAGTCGAAATACTTCCTGTCGGTGCAATTGTTAATAACTGACTATTTCTAAGACCATGTTCCTTAATTAACTCCATTACATCCTCATCAACATTTGATAGTAGGAAGGGAGATTTCAATACCGCTTCAGCATTATACACAGGGAAGTGTCCATCTTTCTTAGCTAATAGCGCAGACTGTCTTAAAGCCTCATTTATCATAGTTCTACCAATCTGATGGATAAGACTTATAGACTCACTACTTCCATATTTTATTCCAAGCTTAACAAACATATCAGCCTGTCCCATGATTCCAAGGCCAATCTGTCTTAAATCTCTAGACATTTGTTTTTGTTGCTCTAAAGGATGAAGATTCATATTCTCATCCAGTACCTCATTTAAATATATTACACCGTTATGAACCAAATCAATGAAATTTTCAAATTCAAATCTTGCATACTTAGTAAATGGATTCTTTACGAATTCACTTAAATTTATCGATGAAAGGTTACAAGATCCAAAGGCTGGCAAGGGCTCTTCCTTTAATATTATCGCAGAGGCTTTTTATCCCCTACTTCTGGAGCTTTCGCCCATACTTCTTACTACCAGCCATAAGAAGATACGTCTGTCAATTCAGACCAGTCTAGCATACATTTTCTATATATTCCTGAAGGTAATCTAAGAATAATATAGTCGAGCACTCGTGGATAGGTTATATTTATTCACTATCTATGCGTTACGGTGGTATCTAACCTTTCGCAATTTAGATACTTACCTCGGTATTACCTTATCTATATTTATGGACTTAGGCTTCACCGATTTTGCTCGATTTTTTACTTGAGCCGATTATCCAGCACAAGGGTTTACTCCGGTATATTCAAATGTTTCGTCTTCACTCATTAGATGCCATGAATTTATTCTATCACTATATAGGATTCCTGGTTCTGCCATATTCCAGTTATTCTTAGCCAGGATTCTATACAGGTCTCTGGCATTAATCATCCTGGAAATCTCTTCTCCCGTGGCTTCTACATAAAAGTGAAGTTCATATTCCTCGTTATTTTTTACCGCCTCCATGAACTCATTATCTATATTTACGGAAATATTAGCATAAGTCACCTTATCTAGGTCATTTTTAACGTTTATAAAATCCTCAATATCAGGATGATTTACATCTAGATTTAACATTAAAGCTCCACGTCTACCTCTCATGCCAATAAGGCCTGTAACTAGAGAATACAAATCCATAAAAGATACGGATCCCGTAGTTGAGCTAGCCGCATTATTTACTTTAGCTCCTTTAGGTCTTAACTTAGAAAGAGTAAGTCCTACTCCACCACCATATGAATAAGTCCTCGCTAGATATTTCGCCGTATCGAAGATAGATTCGATATTATCCTCTACCTTAGGCATTACATAACAGTTTGAAAGTGTAATCTTTCTTCCTAACTTGTCTAAACCACGTCCTGCTAAAATTCTTCCTGCAGGCATAAATTTCTTATCCTTTACAGCCTTTTTAATAGGACTGTTTCCACCACTAACACGATCTAAAAACTGGTCAAAGGTCTCTGAATCATATCTGTACTTCTTTTCATAAATATCCCTTTGAAGATCAGTCATATTCCAGCCTTGTTCTCTTAGCTTGGTCCTCTCTTCTCTATAGATGATATATTTCTTACCAGCATCAGGCCTTAACTTCATAAGCTCAATTTCTACTAAGTCCTGAACCTGTTCTATATGAACAGTCTCTTGATCACTAAATTCATTAAAGACAGTTTCTGCAATACTCCTTGCAATGGCTTCATCTAAACCCTTGTCTGTCTCCTTCATAGCCTTTCCAATGGCTATTTCAATTTTATCGCCTTCAAAATCGACAATCTTCCCATTACGTTTTTCAACTTTTAACATTAACAAGCCTCCTACCACATTATTTAAGCAAATAAAGAAAGTGCTTAATTCTCAAACCAACAACTACATCTTGTGTATTTTATATTTTATCACACAATATGTACTAAAGCTATTAGTATCTATATATATTTTAATAATGGGACCTAAGGCTTATTTTTCAACAAAAAAAACAAAGAAATCTACTGTCTATAGACTTCCTTTGTATTTAATCTACTCAGATAATCACTTAAGAATCCTAATTCATTTCAATATCTTGGTACTCATAGTCCCAATTAACTACTCCCCTTGCCTTCTTAATATCATAGTCATCTAAGATAAAGCAAACTTCCTTAGATAATATTAGTAGAGCTATAATATTTGGTATGGTCATTATACCTATTGTTAGGTCTGCTAACTCCCAAACAAATGTTGGGTCAATTAGGGTTCCTACAACTAAGAATGCAATAACCAATATTTTAAATATGGTAATAGTCCTTGGTTTTGCATTAAATAAGTACTTTACATTCGACTCAGCGAAGAAATACCATCCTATAATTGTGGTAAGAGAAAAGAATGATAAACATATTGATAAAAACATTCCTCCAAATGCACCAAACCTCGATGCAAATCCATTTTGGGTCATAATAGTCGCTGCTTCTTGCATTTCTACTGCTGGTATTCTTTGATTATATGCCCCTGAAGTTAGATTTACCATAACTGTAGAAGTGCAGATCAAAAAAGTAGATATAAATACTCCTATCATAGCAGTAAATCCCTGTTCAGCTGGATGTTTTGTATCGGCTACAGCATGTGAATGAGGAGTGGATCCCATACCAGCCTCATTGGAAAATAAGCCCCTTGCCAATCCAAATCTTATGGTTTGTTGTATTGTAATACCTAGGGCCCCTCCACCTATAGCGGCTGGCGTAAATGCACCTACGAATATAGAATTTATGGCTGGTATTAGTTTTTCAATATTCATCAATATAATGACTAGACTTCCAGTAATATAGACACCTGCCACAATTGGGACTACCGTTTCAGCAAATGAAGCTATCCTTCCCATACCACCCATTAAAATAAGGGTAACTACTATTGCTAATCCTACTGTTACTGATATAGCCGGCACTCCAAAAGCAGAACTTACAGAACCTGCAACTGAGTTGGACTGTACCATTATACCTACTATTCCAAGAGCAAGAATACATGCAATTGAGAAAAATATTGCCATCCATTTTGACTTTAAACCATTCTTAATATAATAGGCTGGACCACCGACTAATTCTCCTTCTTTAGTCTCCCTATACTTTTGGGCAAGAACAGCTTCTGCAAAGGTTGTAGCCATTCCAAAGAAGGCAGACACTAACATCCAAAAGGCAGCACCTGGTCCCCCAGCTGCTATGGCTGTTGCTACTCCTACAATATTCCCTGTCCCAACCTGGGCTGCTACTGCTGTCGATAAGGCTTGAAAAGGTGTCATCTTACCTTCTTCAACCTCTTCTTTATCCATTATACCTTCAATCATTTTCATTAAAGCAGGCATGACTCTAGAAAATTGGGGAAATCTAAGTTTTATAGTCATGAAAATTCCAATCCCAATAAGCCCAAAAATCAATACATAGTCCCATAATACCTTATTAATCATTCCTACTATTAATCTAAAAACTTCCATTCAATCACCGACCTCTTTTTTGTTCTCTCTACTAATATTCATTATCGAAGAGATAACAAAGTTTTCTCTTATCTCTGCTAATTGTTAACTGTATTATCCTGCCCAAATCTTGATAAATAATCACGAAGATATGCAAGTCCATTTAGTATAACCCATATTATACCCGAACGAATAATGCTTACAATTATCAATGTAATTGCAGAATTTACTGTGAATAATGATGATTCGATTATAGATCTAAGGGATACTTCAACATAGTTTGCACCCAGATCACTAATTACCATAATAAAATAGAATAAAGTTAAATTATCCTTACTTCTGCGGTGTATGGCAAAGTGATAGACTACGGCATAAGTAATATAGAATAAAATCTCTGGTAGAAATGCTATAAATGCATCCTCAAATCCCTGATTGCCAACGAAAAATACCATTATCCTGAGAAGGTAGACCATTACACCAGATAGTATACCTAGAGGTATAGGCTCTAAATCATCAAAATAAAATAGGAGAGCTACAAATAATATAATTCCTGCTGATACCCTAAAACCACCACTTAATAGACCAAGGTTTATCTGCGATGCAAAACCCACCAAAACAGAAATAAACAAGGTCTTATCTAAGTCCTTCATACAAATCACTCCTTTAAGCTTTGATTAAAATATAATAAAATATACCATGCTTATTATAATCCAAATAAAACAAAAATGCCAGGAAACTAGGGTATTCAATGACAAAAAATAATCAAAGCTGCAATACTAAAAAATAGTATTACAGCCTTCTGTTTGTTTATTGCATGGATAATCAAGTAGCAAGAAAATGTGATAAGGACCTATTTTCTAGCTACTAAATTACTCATTTGAATTTTCTATAGTTATATAAATGGTATTTCTTTCAGAAGAAGAATCGTTAATAAGTGAAACTTTCTCTTCTAAATATTTGGTACTTATATTAAATTCTTTAAAATCTTTATCCTTCATAATTGCCATCAGTAGAGGTATGTTTGTCTTAATTCCTTCTATATAATATTCTCTAAGGGCTCTATACATCCTTGATATTGCTTCTTCTCTATCCCTTCCATATGTTATTAGCTTGGATAACATAGGATCATAGAAGGTACTTACTGTATATCCTGCTTTTATTCCCGAGTCAACCCTGACACCTGGACCACCTGGCATTATACAATTAGTTATTTCACCAGGGGAAGGCATAAAGGAATTAGTTGGATCCTCTGCATATATACGGCATTCTATTGCATGTCCACTAAATCTTACATCTTCCTGCTTTAAACTTAAAGGATTACCTTGGGCTATAGAAATTTGCTCTTTTACAATATCTACAGATGTTACCATTTCTGTTATTGTATGCTCTACCTGTACCCTTGTGTTCATTTCTAAGAAGAAGAACTCGCCATTTTCATATATGAACTCTACTGTACCTACAGAAGTATATCCCACTGCTTCTGCAATAGTAACAGCAGCCTTGCACATTTCTTCTCTAATTTGTGGAGATATAGCTATTGAAGGTGATTCCTCAACGATCTTCATATGTCTTCTCTGTATAGAGCATTCTCTTTCCCCTAAATGAATATAGTTACCATGTTTGTCACCCATTATTTGAACTTCAATATGTCTTGGTTTAACTAGATATCTTTCTAAGAAAATAGACTCATCCGCATAAAGAGAAATAGCTGTGTTTCTAACTGCTTCTAAAACGGTGGCTAATTCCTCAGGCTTAGTAGCCAACTTCATTCCCATTCCGCCACCACCAGCAGCAGCCTTTACAAGGACTGGGTATCCTATTTCTTCTGCTACTTGTGCTGCTTCTTCATAACTCTGGATAGCACCATCGCTTCCCTTAATTACAGGTATACCTAAGGATATCATGCAATTTCTTGCTTCAATTTTATCTCCCATAAGGTTGATTATTTCGCTTTTAGGTCCAATAAAAGTAATACCTGCTTCTTCAACTAATTGAGCAAATTTAGGTCTTTCTGCTAAGAAACCATAGCCTGGATGAATAGCATCACATCCTGATATTTTGGCCATGTCAATTATTTTCTCTGCATTAGAATATGTTTCCTGTACTCTATCTCCATCTAGGCAAATAGCATAATCCGCCAATGTAGTGTGCAAGGCTCCTTTATCTGCATTTGAATATACTGCAACAGATTCAATTTCCATTTCTCTTAAGGCTCTTATTATCCTTACGGCAATTTCACCTCTATTTGCTACTAATACTCTTTTAAACATAATAACAACATCCTATCTCTCTAAATTTTTCTCTGTTTGTGATTTTTATTTCATCATCATTTAATAATGAATACTAATATAATATTATAACATAAGGAAATTTACAAGTAAGTGCAATAACAATAGCCTAAAAAAAGCAATTTTTATAACACTCTAACTAAACTTTAGCCAAAGATTCCTTAAATCCCTTCTCTTCCTTTACACTAAAAGCAATAAAAACAGAGATTACTAAAAGTATAAATGCAACAATATATGATCCTCCATAAGATCCACTAGCGTCAAATATTGCAGCTGCAGACATTGGTCCTATAACTCCACTAAAACCCCAGGCAGTATAAATCACTGCATAATTCTTTCCATAGTTTTTAGAACCATATTTATCGGAGATTGCTGCAGGAAATACTGAAAAAGTAGCTCCATAACAGAATCCCACTATAGCCACTCCAAGAGTCAATAATACTAAATTATCGTATATTCTAAAAAAGGCCATATTAATTCCTTGAAGTATTAGAACCACTTTAAGTAGATTTATCCTTCCAATCTTATCTGATAAGGTACCAGCAATTATTCTTCCCGAAAAATTTGTTATGGATAAGAAAATAATTAAAATATAACCATTTTCAATGCCACTTTGGACCTTAGCTATATTAACTATATGACTGATTATCATAAGACCAGACGAAGATAAAAAGGCCATCATAATCCATAGCTTATAAAAGTAAGTAGTTTTTATCATATACTTCCAATCATGGCTCTCCGCAGATATTTGAGTCTTATCTCTTGATTCTATATCAATTATTAGACCATCCGGATTTTTTAGAAATCTTGAAAAAATGGTAGTCAAAACCATTATTACAGCACCTAATAATATAAAGGTCTTATTAATTCCCTTATTCTCCAGTAGATAGTTTCCTATAGGGGAGAATATCAGTGATGACAAGGCTACACCAGATGACACAATACCAGTTATAAGTCCTTTTTTCTCTGGGGGAAACCACTTAATAGCTGCTGGTGCAGTAGTTACAGTATGCATCCCTACACCTGAGCCTACTACAATACCAATAGTTACTATCATTAGCCTTGGATTCTGAGTAAAGCCCGACATTAGAAATCCCATACCCAGTAGTAGCGATCCTATAGTAGCAAGACCTCTCGGTCCCTTTCTATCCATTAGGTCTCCAAAGATCACCATAGATATTACAAAAAATACCGTATACAAGGTATATGGAAGGGAAGCTTCCTTACTGGTCCAACCCCATTCAGAGATCATTTTAGTAGAAATAGAAGACCAAGTATATAGAACGCCATTTAATACATTTATAGCTGCAGCAGCTAGTAAAACTAGTATCGCTGAATTCTTATTATTCCTCATTATTATTTCTCTCCTAACTAATAATATCAGACTTTAAATCTATCAAGATCTAAAGTCTAAATACTAAAAACATACTCGAGATTCCTCACATCCGTTCGGAATGACACCTTATTATATTATCTTATGAAATCTCTTAATAGTTAAGTCAATCAAGGCATCCCTATCTAGGTCTGTAACTACAAAGGCATTTGATTTTTTACCTAACATATTAGCCCCATCTACAAGAGTAGCCCCTCTTGTAAATTTACCGTCTAAATCTATTTCCACATAAGCTTCAAAACCCTCAAACATTTCTGGGTCTATTAAATATGCTGCAGCTACTGAATCGTGTAATGCAGCTCCAGGTATTGTATATCTTGTTACATAACTATTGTAATAGAAGTCCATCATTTGCTTTGTAACCTTTGCCAACTCACTATCATTATCCACTAGCTTGTCAATCTCTTCTCGAGTAATATATGCTTTGTGGGTTACATCAAGGCCACACATAATAATAGGTATACCTGATTTAAATACTATAGCTGCTGCCTCTGGATCAACAAATATATTGAACTCTGCTGCAAAACTTTGATTATAATCCAGTGCTCCTCCACCCATTAAACAAATTTTGGAGATTTTCTCCTTAAGTTGGGGATATGCCAATAAAAATGTAGCTATATTGGTCAAAGGTCCAGTTGGTAAAAGAGTAATCTTTTCATCAGACTTCTCAATGATATCCGCCATCAATTCTACTGCACTCATTTCAGAAAGAGGATAATTTACCTTTTCGTCTACCTCGAAACCTAAGCCACTTTCACCGTGAGCTTCCTCAGCCACAACAATCTCACATAAAAGTGGCTTTAATGCACCTTTGGCTACAGGAACATCAAGCTTTAACATTTCGGCGATTATTAATGTGTTTCTAAGGGTCTTTTCTATGGTTTGATTGCCCGAAGTTACAGTAATCCCCTTTAAATCCAACTCTTCACTTCCAGCTACTAAATAAAGGGCTATGGCATCATCAATCCCCGTATCTACGTCCATAATGATTGGTAATTTCTTCATTACATATCACCCCTTAAGCTGTTAATTCCAAGTAGTAGTTCCTTAAAGCCTTTTTTATCTATGCTTTTAGCAATCTTAGTATTAGGATTCTTTCCAAGTCTAGATCTTGAATCTACTAAAGACCACCCTTGTATCTTCCCACTTTCAGTCACAACTCTTACGTAATGTTCTTCATAGGTGAATAGAGAAGGGTCTATGGCACCAGCTACAGCTACACCATCTGGGATATGGAATCCAGGAGCTTTTCCAGCTACCTGACCTCTCTTTGTATCGAAGGCCTCCATATGTCTTATAAGCTCTTCTATCCTAGGGTCAGAGCTAGTAACTTCTCTCAAATCATCAAAGCTAAGAGTAGCTTGTCTAGTACAGTCAAGACCGTATATTTCAGTATTGATTTCAGAGCATATTACCATCTCTGCAGCATGAGGGTCTATCCAAAAGTTAAACTCAGAATAAGGTTCACAATTTCCGTAGTCTCCAAAAGATCCTCCCATTATAATCATTTTCTTAATATACTTTGGAAGATTAGGATATTTCATAAGTGCAATAGCAATATTAGTAAGTGGCCCAAGGGCAATTACTGTTAACTCACCTTGGTATTCCTTGGCGATTTTATAAAGACCATCCCAGGCATATTCCTTTTCTACAGTCTTTGTAATATCTTTAAATATATATCCACCAAGTCCACTTGTTCCATGAATCTCTGAAGCATCTCTTAGTTGTACTATCATAGGACTTTCAGCACCCTTATATACTGGTGCATCAATACCAAGGATATCACATATTCCAATGGTATTATTTAGAGTATTCTTAAGGCCAACATTACCTGCAGTAACTGTAATGGCTTTTATGTCCAGCTTTGTACTGGCCTTTGCCATCATTATGGCAAAGGCATCATCTACACCTGGATCTGTATCTATTAAAACAGGATTCTTAATCATATGTCCTCCTCTTATTTATGTTTTTCTTTTCTGTCTCTAATTATTGAGAAGAAGATTAGTCCTAAAATGGTAATTAAATAAGGCATCATCTGTACAAATTCAACTGGTATCTTAAGTGATTGCATAGCCATAGACAAGGCTTCGGCAAAACCAAATAAGAGGGATCCCAGGAAGGTTCCAATTGGTGATGCATTACCAAGATTCATTGCAGACATACCTATATATCCTCTTCCTGCAGTCATTCCTCTAGCAAACCAGCTTACATAGCCCATTGAAAGGTATGAACCACCTATTGCAGATAAGATTCCGCTTAAGACCAAGGAAATCATCTTTATCTTATCAACTGAAACACCTACGGATTCAGCAGATTTTGGGTTTTCTCCAACACTTCTTATCCTAAGTCCTGTAGCTGTTTTATAAAGTAGAACATAGACTAGGATTACAGCAATAAAGGATACATAAGTTAATATATTATGACCTGATAGGATTTCTCCAATAACAGGCAAGTCACCTATAAGAGGTAAATCTATATTAGGTAAAGACTTACTTGCCAAGGATGTGGAAACTCCCTTATCCCCAGATGCCATAAATAGTACGAATACAGTCCCTCCCATAGCCATAATATTTGTAGCTATACCCGCAAGGTACATATCAGTATCCCATTTGATAGCAAAAAACCCTAAGATTAATGATATGACTATTCCTGAAATAATGGCCCCTAATAATCCTAATGCTGCACTAGTCGTTGAAGCACTGACTAGAACTCCAGTTAGAGCTGCTATAAGCATTATCCCTTCTACTGCAATATTTGTAATTCCCGCCTTCTTTGTCATTAGTGAAGCAAGGGCAGCAAATGTTATAGGAGTAGACACTCTTATTATGGAAAACAGAAAGGATGTATCTGTAATAAGTGATAATAAATTATCCATTATAGTGCCTCCTTTGTTTTAAACTCTTTTTCTGAGTTCTTTACGATTTCTTTTCTTTTTATGGATTCAAGGAAGAGTTGAGCCCCTACTAATAAGAGTACAATACCTTGAACAATAGATACGAATTCAACCGGAATATCGCTTGATCTTGATGCAAGATCTGCTCCAATTCTCATATATGCCAAGAAGAAGGATGTTATAGGAATCAAAATAGGATTCTTTCTAGCTAATGTAGCGACTAAAACTCCGTCAAATCCATGGTTTGTTAAGGTCTCCCACTGGAACCTATTGTACATACCAAGTATTTCTACACTTCCGCCTACTCCAGCTAAAAATCCACCTATTAACTGAGCAATAAGTGTAATCTTTACTATTTTCATACCAGAGTATCTTGCAAAGTTTTCATTTTCTCCTACTGTCTTCAGTTCATAGCCGAGTTTGGACTTATACATCATTATGCTAACAAGAACTACAGCAAGGACTGCAATTATAAAACCTCCATGTATTCTTGTGCCAGAAATAATCACTGGAAGTTTTGATACTAGGGGAATCTTGTAGGATGCATTATATCCTGCAGACATGTCTCTCATCCAATAATTTAGAAAATACATACCTAAGTAAAAGAGTACATAGTTCATCATTATAGAAGAAACAAGCTCATTAGCCTTCCACTTAATCTTCAAAATAGCTGGAATCATGGCTATTACTGAGCCAAACAAGCCACTTATTATAATGATTACTATAGGGCTTATGAAAGTAGGCATATTTGTGTTTATAGCAATATAGGCAGCAATTGCACCTGAAAGGAAGAATATACCTTCCCCTATAAGGTTAAACTGATTAGCCCTTTGCATTACTGCTATTGCAAGACCTGTAAATATAAAGGGTATCATGGTCTCTATTACATTGGCAAAATGTCTTGGTGTACCTAAAGGCCCAAGTACAAATAGTTTTATGGCATTTAAGGGTTCATTGCTTGCTACAGCTATGACTAAAAA
Source organism: uncultured Tissierella sp. (assembly GCA_964590735.1). Classification (GTDB taxonomy): domain Bacteria; phylum Bacillota; class Clostridia; order Tissierellales; family Tissierellaceae; genus Tissierella_B. The sequence goes on along the minus strand of CAZPZN010000015.1, from coordinate 1,976 downwards.
AGCAATAATATATGCAATTAGAATAGCAAATAAAGGTCTAAGGATATTATATTTTAATTCAATCTGTTTAGTTTTCATATATTAATTCCCCAATCCTTTCCTCATTGTGCCTTTCCAATCCAAGCATATACTTTCCAAGTTCATATTCATCAACTTCTTTTGCATCCTTAAAATAGGCTACTATTTGGCCATCTACCATTACAATAAGGCTGTCACTTAACTCCAGAACTTCGTTTAAGTCCGCAGAGATAAGGAGAACTCCTTTGTTTTCCTCTCTTGTCAGTCTTACCAGTTCCTTACGGATAAGCTCAGTTGCCCCAACATCTATCCCTCTAGTTGGCTGATTAGCTACTATAATATTGGTATTAGATGTAAATTCCCTTGCAACTACTACCTTTTGCATATTTCCACCAGATAGCATTTTAATAGGTTGGAAAATATCATCGCATTTTATTTTAAATTTTTCAACTGCTTCTTTAGCAAATTCATCAATAGCTTTAAAATCCAAGATGCTTCCTTTGCTAAATTTTTTATCAAAATATCTGTCTGACATCAGATTTTCCCAAATACTGCTGTTTTGAGCACACCCATAGGTCATTCGGTCCTCAGATATATGAGCAAGGCCAGCTTCCCTTATATATCTTACATTTTCGCCTTTTATAGGCTTTTGGTTTACTTCAATATCCCCAGTTGTAAAAGGTATCATTCCAGTAAGGACTTCACTTAACTCAGTTTGTCCATTTCCTTCTACTCCTGCAATACCAAGGATTTCCCCCTGTCTTAGATCGAAACTTATATTGTCTAATACCTTCTTACCATCTAAATTAAGTTTTTCTACATTTCTAACTTTTAGAATAGTATTTTTCGGTTTGCTTTCTTCTTTATCGACTGTAAGGATTACATCCCTTCCAACCATTAATCTAGATATTTCTTTTTCATCTACTTCAGAAATAACTCTTGAGCCAATTAATTTACCCTGTCTTAGTACGGTTAATCTGTCGCATATTTCCATAATCTCATTTAATTTATGGGATATAAATATAATGGTAAACCCTTCTTCTTTCATAAGTTTAAGCTGTTGGAATAATTCGTCGGTTTCCTGTGGCGTTAGTACTGCAGTAGGCTCATCTAAAATCAATATCTTGGCCCCCCTAATAAGGGCTTTAAGAATTTCTACCTTTTGTTTTTGTCCAACACTTAAGTCCTTTACCTTAGCCTTTGGGTTTATTCTAAAGTTGAATTTTTCTCCCATTTCCTTAACAAGCTTTTCTGAATACTTCATATCCAAAAGGCCATAAGGAGTTTTCTTTTCCATTCCAATAATTAGATTTTCCGTTACAGTAAGTGAAGGTACTAGCATAAAGTGCTGGTGGACCATTCCTACCCCTAGGCTTATTGCATGTTGAGGATTATTTATCTTTACTTCTTGACCATTTATTAATATTCTACCTTCTTCAGGAGTTTCAATGCCAAAAAGCACCTTCATAAGAGTTGTCTTACCGGCGCCATTTTCCCCCATTAATGCATGTATTTCACCCTTGTTTACCGACAGGGTTACATCCTTGTTTGCCACAAATCCATTTGGATATATCTTGGTGATACTTTCCATTACCAAAACAGGTGAATTCATAGTTTCTCCTTTCTTAAATAGGTGTCCAGGCAATAAGCCGGAACACCTAATTTTTACCTATGGTCTTACGCTATTTTTTAACTCGTTTATTTCATCTTGACTCAAATCGAAAGCTGAAGGAACTACTATTTCACCACTAATGATCTTAGCTTCAACTTCTTCAATCTTAACCTTAATATCTTCTGAAACTAATTTATCATAGTATTCATTCTTAGCAATGCCTGCTACTCCATCTTTAACGCCCATTCTGTTAGTTGTACCCCATTCTACATTGCCTTCCGCATAGTCTTTTAGAACGTTGTAAAGTGAAACATTTACATTTTTTAAGGCTGAAGTAGGGATTCTA
>CAZPZN010000014.1:0-28449 GCA_964590735.1 uncultured Tissierella sp. | reverse complement strand
AAGGTTATGGCCTCTTCCAATTATATTTCCTTCATGAACTATAATAGCACCTACGGGAACTTCATAGGTGCTTGACATAGCTTCTTTTATTGCTTCCATCATAAACCTTTCATCCATACTATCACCTTTATTAAGGTTTGCATATCATAAATCTTTAAATACTGCTACTTCCTTCATTGTTAATTGTTCCTTGTTCACTATTCACTGTATTTAAATTGTAACTATTAATTTAAAAGAAAATAGTCTAAAATAGGATACATAGTGTTATGATATAACGAGGTGATATATATGGTTATCGGAGCATGTACTTTAAAATTGAATATATTTGAAGCAAATTCACTAAAGGATAAAAGGCATGTTATAAAGAGTTTAATTGGTAAGCTTCAATCAAGGTTCAATATTTCTATAGCAGAGGTGGATTTAAATGATAGTTGGCAGTCTTCTATTATAGGGTTTGCCTGTGTAACCAACGATTCTCAACATGCAAATCAAATCATTTCCGGGAGTTTGACACTTGAATACTAAAAAAATCGTTAAAGTCATTGAAATGGCTTTATTTTTTTGTCAAATTTTCTCGAGATATATTGCACAATGTTGGCCAATGTGTTATAATTTACCTATTAACACTAGGAGGTTAACTATGAGGCTTCAGATTTCTAAAACTAAAAATGCTGCTTCTTATTATGTTATTAAAACAGTGTACTCGAACGGTAAAAAAATGAATAAGATTCAAGAAAAACTTGGTACTGAAAAGGAACTTAAAGAAAAACTTGGCGATGTTGATGTTGAACAATGGGCAAGAGCATATGTTGAAGAGATTAATCGTCTTGAATTAGAGAATAAAGAACCTGATGTCATTGCTAAATATTCTCCTTCTAAAATTATTTCCAAGAACGAAAATCGTTCATTCAACGCGGGCTATCTATTCCTCGAGCGGATATATCATGAACTTGGTATTCATAAAATTTGTAAGGATATATCTAATAGGTACAAATTTGATTATGACTTAAATTCTATCCTTTCTAGACTTGTTTATTCTAGAATTATATTTCCTTCTTCTAAGTCTGCAACCTTTGAGCTAAGCAAAAAATTTATCGAGCAGCCAAATTTTGAACTTCATCAGATTTTCAGGGCACTTGATGTATTGTCTGAAGAAAATTATTTCATTCAATCTTCATTGTATGAAAACAGTCTAAAGTTATCTAAACGAAATGATAAGATATTATACTATGATTGTACTAACTACTTCTTCGAGATAGAGAATGAGGATGTAGATGGAGTTAGAAAATATGGAATGTCTAAGGAACATAGACCAAACCCTATTGTTCAAATGGGTTTATTTATGGATGGAGATGGCATACCTCTTGCATTTAATATCGATAGGGGTAATACCAATGAGCAGAAGACATTAGTACCACTAGAGGAAAAGATTTTAGCTGACTTCAATCTCTCTAAGTTCATAGTCTGTACTGATGCAGGTCTTTCGTCACTTGCTAACCGTAAGTTTAATAGCAGGGATGAACGCGCCTTTATTACTACTCAATCGATTAAAAAGTTAAAAGATTATCTTAAAGATTGGGCACTATCAAAAGATGAGTGGAAACTACCTGGTAAAGATAAACTATTTAATCTAGATGAAGTTAGTGAAAAGTTGGATAGTGCTGATGATGCTCTAAGGGAAAAAATACTTACAAAGACATTTTACAAAGAACGTTGGATCAAAGAAAATGGCCTTGAGCAGCATTTAATTGTGACATTTTCCTTTAAATACAGAAACTACCAAAGAAAAATCAGACAGTCACAAATAGATAGGGCATTAAAGGCAATAAGTGGCAATAAAAGCAGTCTGAAAAAGATCAGACAGAATGATTTCAAAAGATTAATTGAAAAGACAACCTGTACCGCTGACGGAGAGATAGCTGAAAAGGAAATTTACAGTATTGATAGTGAATTAATCAAAAAAGAAGAGGCGTTTGACGGTTTCTATGGTGTTTGTACTAATCTTGATGGCGATCCAGCTGATATTATTAAAGTGAACCACAGAAGATGGGAGATTGAAGAATGTTTCAGGATAATGAAGAGCGAGTTTAAAGCAAGGCCAGTATTTTTGAGCAAGGAAGATAGAATAGAAGCTCATTTCTTGACTTGTTTCATTTCATTACTAATTTACAGGTTACTTGAAAAGAAGCTTGGCGGAAAGTACACTTGCTGCGAGATTATTGATAGTATTAGGGAAATGAATCTTCATGAATCTAAAGGAAACGGCTACATTCCATCTTACAAACGCACTGATTTTACTGATGATTTACATGATGCATTTGGATTTAGAACTGATTATGAAATCGTAACTACTAAGCAGATAAAAAATATTTTTAAGTTTACAAAAAACAAGTGACATTGTGCACTTTTGAAATTGATACAAAAGGTCTGAAACCATTGATTTTTCAATGGATTTCAGGCCTTAATATATTTCAAGTGTCAAAGATGGGTTTATATTACCTCTTGGGAAAGCGTAATCCAATGAAATAATCTTTATTATTTAAACTTGATTTTGAAAACATTTTCACCTACTACATTTGTGATATATGCCGATTTAGGGATTAGGACAAAACCATAAATCCTAGGAACCCAAGGAAAAGCATGTCATGTTATTCGAATATGACAGATGCAAAATAATCACTTTTCCTAAGGATTAGGATTCATTTAAGGCTTGAGAAAAATGTTGGTAATTTCTCTACCCTATAAGCTCTTACTGAAACAAACCCATTTTAATCTAATATTTTAAGAAAATAGATACGCTAACGCCCCGCTACTTACAGCTTCTGCCATGATAAGTATTGCATCTTCATTTATACAGAAGTTAGGATGATGATGTGGATATGCTACTTCCCCTTCCCCTACGGCTCCTACATAGAACATGAATCCTGGAATTTCTTTTGCATAATATGAGAAGTCTTCTGATGCAGTTTGAGGCTCACATCTAAATATATTAGTTGCCCTGTCTATATTGGCATCTCTCATGCCTCCTACTGCTATATTTACCAAGTTTTCATCATTTATCAACACTATATAATCATTTGCATAGTTAATCTTTGCTTTCATGTCAAAGGTCTTGCATGTTCCCTCTATTATTTTTCTGATTTCGGCTTCTATTAGAGGGCGATTTTCCTCCTGCATTATTCTTACATCACCTTTTAATTCCACCGTGTGTTTAATGATATTCGGTATTCCCTTGCCATCAAAGGAACCAATAGTTACACTACCTGTATGAAATGGATTTATTCTACGGCTGATTACTGTTTGTAATGCAGTTACGAAGTAGGAAGCTCCCACTATAGTATCATGTGCTTTATGAGGAGCAGAAGCATGTCCTCCCTTGCCCTCAAACTCTACTGTGAAGTTTGCTCTTCCCGTTTGAACGGCACCTTCTCTATATGCTATTTCCCCCAGCTTATAATCAGTTACAATATGAGCCGCAATTATAGCATCAACACCTTTTACTACTCCTGCATTTACCATGCCTAATGCCCCCCCAGGTGCCACTTCCTCTCCTGGCTGATGAATTATCCTTATATTACCAGGAATCTCATCCTTTAACTCTATAAGCGTATCTGCAACAATCATAAGATAAGCTGTATGGGCATCATGACCACATGCATGCATTACACCAGGATTCCTTGACTTAAACGGCACACCTTCATTTTCCTCTATTGGTAGTGCATCCATATCCCCTCTCAGGGCTATGGTCTTACCAGGTTTCCCACCTTGAATATCTACCACTACTCCGTAGCCACCACCGAAGTTAGTTTGAACTTTACAATCCTTATCATTATAAAAGTCAGCTATAAACTCTGAGGTCTTTACCTCTTGAAATGATAGTTCAGGATTTTCATGAAAATATCTCCTAAGCTGTATCATTTCCCCCTCTCTTTCCTTAAGTCTCTTGATGAATTTCTCTCTTAATTCCTTGTAAAACATGATAATCATCCTCCAATCAATAATTAAATATTTGTAACTGGTTTTCTATACTTTATTGATGACTTATATGAAGCTATACAGCTTATCATTACTCCTAGTGAAAATAAAATCATTACTATCCACGCTAACCTATATGAACCTGAAATATCGAATATTGAAGCCACTAATAAGGAGCCAAAGGTTAGTCCCAACTGATTAGCACTATTTACATATCCATATATCTCCCCATATTTTGATGATCCGTAGATTGCAGCTGTTAACAATGGTGGTAACACTGGACCGATAGCATTTCCAAAACCAAAAAATATTGTCATTAGATAAAGAGCAACTTGATTTGAACCATATAGCATCATTATAAAACATAATGCAAAAGATAGAGTTCCAAATAAAATTCCTTTGATGATTCCAAATTTATCATTTACCCAGCCTAGAGCAATCTTCCCTAATATGCCCATTAGGGAGTATAAAGATATTATGGCTGCCGCCATAGTTGACCCATGTAATTCCTCTAAGGCAGGCGGAAATTGTCCTAAGGCTCCTGTATTAATGATTCCGTTAAATATCATGCCCAATGTTAGAATTATAAAAAAAGGATTTTTTAGAGATTCAATCGTTGAAACACTTAAATCAAAGCTAGTAGTGTCTTTAGCTTCCTTATCATTCTCATCTGCTCCAAGAGGTTTTAAGCCCATATCCGAAGGATGCTTTTTTAATAAAAATAAACTTGCCGGCAAGGAGACTACAAGCATTATAATTGCATATATTATATAGGTTCTTCTCCAACCAAAAGCCCCAAGCCCGCTAGTTATTAATGGGCTGAAAATGAATCCTCCAGCTCCTATTCCTGCTAAGGCGATACTCATAGCTAATCCACGTTTTTTATCAAACCAGTTTGTTATCATTATACTAACAGGAATAATGGTAGCACTTAAATAAGCTATCCCCAATAAAAAGGATGTAATATATAAATGAATCGGGCTTTGTGCTAATCCATATGTGGCGTAGCCTAAGGAATAAACAATTATACTTATTGTTTGTATTTTCTTTAAATTTCCTTTTGCTAATTTTTTAGTAACAAATGGTGATAAAAATATTCCTATTGCATGTAGTATGGCATTGCTTAAGGAAAAGGCACTCCTTGAAATCCCCATGTCCTCAGTTATCTGAAGAAGAAACTTATTAGCCATTGACATAGCACTGGGAACCATAGTTGCTGTAACTAATACAGAGCCTATTACAACCCACCAGCCATAAAACATTTTATTTTTATTCCCCATTTAATTTTCCTCCTAAGTGAATTGACAAACTTACTACAAGTTAATCTTATATAATAATATTTATTATAACAATATCTTTATTTTCTTAAATTCAACAATTTTTTGAACTTTATTTCATTAGAAATATAAAAGCCATCTCTGAACAATGAATTAATTGATTTTGAGACTATTTCGGTTACTTCTATTAGTGGAAAGAAACAAAATAAGACTTCAGATGAAAAGCAAATGGTATTCTACAACAAAAAACACGCTATCCACTTTCAAAAAATAAATTAGACTAGAACACTCTATTCAAGAGGAGTCTAGTCTGATTTTAAGCTTAATTTACTGTGAAATTCAGGTGGTATTACTACTAGTCCAAATCTTGTCAAGGACATTTTTAATCTCTATCTAAAATTCTCTTCAGGAATTCTCTAGTTCTTTCCTGACTAGGGTCGTTAAATATCTGATCAGGATGCCCTTGTTCTGCGATTACTCCTTTATCCATAAATACTACTCTATCAGAAACGTCCTTGGCGAATCCCATTTCATGAGTTACTATAAGCATGGTAAGCCCTGATTCTGCCAGGTCCTTCATTACCTTAAGAACTTCTCCAACCATTTCAGGATCCAAGGCAGATGTTGGCTCATCAAACAGCATAACATCAGGTTCCATGGAAAGTGCTCTAGCAATGGCCACACGCTGCTTTTGCCCACCAGAAAGCTGTCTTGGCTTAGCATTAATAAAGTTTTCCATTCCAACGTTTCTTAAATTCTTTAAGGCTACCTCTTCAGCTTCTTCCTTGCTTCTCTTTAATACCTTTATCTGACCAACTGTACAGTTGTTTAAAACATCATGGTTGTCAAAGAGATTGAATTGCTGGAATACCATTCCTAGCTTAGTTCTATAAGTATATATATCATGTTTATCATCCAGGATGTTTTCTCCCTTATAAACAATTTCACCACTTGTAGGCTTTTCCAAAAGATTGATACATCGAAGCAGAGTTGATTTACCGGAACCAGATGAACCAATTATTGATACAACCTCTCCCTTACTAACGGAAAAGTCTATATCCTTTAGGACTTCATGGCTTCCAAAGGACTTGCTAAGATGTTGTACCTCTATTACTTTTTCCATTTTTTCCACCTCTAAAATCTCTTATCTTTATTTTGAATTTTTCTTTCGATATCTTCAGGTCTTTCTACCTGCATCTGATTTCCTGCCATAATATAGTTGGCAGGCCCTTCAAGTCTTCTTTCTGCAGCTCTTAGAATTCTTGTGATTGTATATGTCATTACTAGATAAATAATACTAGCAATGAAATACGGTTCAAAGAAAGAAAATGTTGCACCAGCTATGGATTTGGTCTGGAAGAATAGTTCAGTTACAGATATTACATTTAATACAGAAGTATCCTTAACATTGATTACAAATTCATTTCCTGTAGCAGGTAGTATGTTTCGTATAACCTGAGGTAAAACTACGTTCATCATGGTTTGAAGATGGTTCATACCTACTGCCTGTGCTGCTTCAAATTGTCCTTTATCAATAGAGATTATTCCACCTCTTACTATTTCAGACATATATGCACCAGTATTTATTGAAACAATAAATATTGCTGCACCAACTCTGTTTAGCTGTATTCCAAAAGCTTGAGCCGTTCCATAATATATTACCATAGATTGAACTATCATAGGTGTACCACGGAAAAACTCAATATAAATTGAAAGCATTTTATTTAAAACTTTTAATAAAGCTCTATTACCACCCTTATCAGGTATTGGTATAGTTCGAACAATCCCTACTAATAATCCTATAACGAGTCCTATTATGGTACCAACTATGGAAATTAAAAGAGTCATTCCGGCGCCTCGAAGAAACATTGGCCAATTATCGACGGCAACCTTTATAATAGAATCTAGGCTCATTTTTATCCTCCTTAAAACATGGTAAAACTGACTATAAATATAGCCAGTTTCATTATACCCAATTTAATTAATTTGCAGCAGGTTGATTTACAATTGCATCATCCATTATTTGTTGACGCTCTTCTTCTGATATAGTCGATAAGGCTTTATTTATCTCTTCAGTCAACTCGCTACCCTTCTTTACTCCTACTGCAATTGCTGTATCATCATCTGATGTTTCAAATCCTTCTTCAAACTCTACAAAGGTAAAATCTGCAATTGCATTTGATGCACTTATCCCTTCAGGACGCTCTGAAACATATCCATCTATTATACCTGATTGAAGGGCCGCTCTCATAGCAGGGAAATCAGACATAGCTGTTTCCTTAACAACTCCATTAATCTGATCAATTACTGAATAGTGGAATGTATTAAGCTGAGCAGTAATCTTTGCACCACTAAAGTCTTGGATACTTTTAGCATTTACATATTGGCTATCACTTTTAACTACCATTACTAAATCAGACTTATAATAGTTATCTGAGAAGTCTATATTTTGAGCTCTTTCAGCTGTAGGTGACATACCTGCAATAATAGCATCTATAGTTCCAGAAGTAAGTGCTGGAAGAAGTCCATCCCATTCTGTTTTAACTATAACAAGTTCTTTACCTAAACCTTCTGCAATTCTCTTAGCAATTTCAACATCATAACCGCCAGCATATTCTGCATTGCCATCGATTTTTACTCCTCCATTTGAATCATCTGATTGAGTCCAGTTAAAAGGCGGATACCCTGCTTCAAGTCCTACTACAAAAGTTTCACCACCAGCTGGAGTCTCTCCAGAATTTCCACCACTTGAACAGCCTGCCAGCATAGAAATCATAAGTGCTAGGACTAATAAAATAGACAATCTTTTTTTCATCTTAATCTCTCCTTTAATTTAATAATTTATTTAAAAAACAAAAAACACCTTACAGGATATGTAGGTGTAAATAATAGCTAAAGCTAATACATCCTCTCCTCCTTTTTGCTCACTGTGAGATAGCACAACATCATAGAATCGAGCAAATACTATGATGACAGTCCTATATCTATTGGATATAGTCCCAGCAACAGGTTTTGGTACCTGAAACTTCGGCAAACCCTCCTTTTAATATATTTCACTGGCTTCCGGCCTCAATATATCTAGTCTTAGTGTTCGCGCCTCTACCCCACCCTAAGGATGAGGATTTTTATATAAAGTTTTGATTTCATATATGATACCATTATACCACAAAGCTTGTCAACAAGAAAAGCTACTAATAATACTTTCAATGTAGCTTTTCTTGTTACTCATCGACGCAAAGTTCATTTATATAAGAACTTCAAAGAAGATCTTTCCTATTCGTAATAAGAAAGCTTCTAATAAAACTTTAGATATAGCTTTTTTAAGTATTTATTTGTTTTTTGGATAAAATATGATATTATATCAAAGTGTGAGTAATGGTTATTTTTTGATAATTAGAAGGGTGAAATTATGGCAAAGAGAGTAATACTTGGTATGAGTGGCGGGGTTGATTCATCTGTCTCGGCTTTGTTATTAAAGGAAGCAGGATATGATGTAATAGGCTTGTTTATGAAAAACTGGGATGAAAAGGACGAAGATGGTGTGTGTACAGCTACACAAGACACTGATGATGCAAGAAATGTTGCAGTTCAACTTGACATACCCTTTTATACTATAAATTTTGAAAAGGAATATTGGGATAGAGTATTTACTTATTTCTTGAATGAATATAAGAACGGAAGAACTCCTAATCCTGATATTATGTGTAACCAGGAGATTAAATTTAATGCATTTTTAGATTATGCAATAAAGCTTGAGGGAGACTATATAGCTATGGGTCACTATGCTCAAGTTGAAGAAAGAGATGGTAAATATCATCTTCTGCGTGGCAAGGATAACAATAAGGATCAAAGCTATTTCTTGTCTAGAATCGGACAAAAGGCCTTATCTAAGACCTTATTCCCTATTGGTCATCTAGAGAAATCAAAGGTTAGAGAATTAGCTGAAAAACACGATTTATATACAGCTAAAAAGAAGGATTCTACAGGCATTTGCTTTATCGGTGAGAGGGACTTCGATAAATTCTTAGATCAGTACCTTCTAGCCACAGAAGGTGATTTCATAGATGTAGATGGAAACAATGTTGGCAAGCATACAGGTCTTATCCACTATACCCTAGGTCAGAGAAAAGGTATTGGTATTGGAGGGGTAGGCACTGGGGAACCTTGGTTTGTCGTGGGAAAAAACCTAAAGAAGAATATTGTCTATGTCGCACAAGGTGAGAGTCATCCAGCTCTTTATTCTAAATCACTTATTGGAGAACAAAGTACATGGATACTGGAAGAAGAACCACAATTTCCTTTTAAATGTACTGCTAAGTTTAGATATAGACAACAAGATATACCTGTTACAGTGGATAAACTAGAAGATGGAAACCTTCATATTATATTTGATCAACCGGTAAAGGCAGTGACTCCAGGTCAAGCAGCTGTATTGTATAAGGATGATGTATGTCTTGGAAATTCTATAATTAAATCTATTGAACCATTGGAAGAAAAGTATTTATATTTGAATATAGAATAATACGAAAAAGCACCTTGAGCTAGGTGCTTTTTTTCTATTTCGGATTTGGTTTTTTCTTGTATTTTCTCTTTTTTATTGTCTTAATATTACTTTGATGTGGGGCTTTATTTCTTTCCTCTTTCATAGAAACCCACATAGCTGTTCCGCCTTTTTCATCAGGCATTATCTCAAGAAAATCGAACTTCCTAAGGAACTTAGAAAGTTTAGTATCTCCATAATTTCTAACATCAAAGTCTGGATACCTTTTAGCTAATCTATTTCCTATCTCCCCTAAGTTCATCTTTTGATCTTCTGAATCCACTTCATTTACCATTTTAATTATGGCCATTTTTATAACTTCTATATCCGTCATACTCTTTTCAACATCACCATTTGTATTAGCGGATACTTGTTTATTAGTCGATGTCATAGTGGGATTATTTGAATTCTTAGTCGCTAAATTTTCTTTAATTGATGCCACAGCAGTATCAGCCAATACATCTAAGTATTTAAAATGATTACATGATGAAATAAAAGGTTTAGGAGTTTTTCTCTCACCCATACCTACAACTAACATTCCTGATTCTCTAAGCCTTGAGGATAATTTAGTAAAGTCACTATCACTGGATACTATACAATAGCCCTCTACATAGCCTGAATAAAGTATATCCATAGCATCAATTATCATGGCTGAATCGGTAGCATTTTTTCCTATGGTATAGCTATACTGTTGAACTGGTGTTACAGAGTTCTCCAACAAGACATCTTTCCAAGCTGCAACATTAGGCTTGGTCCAATCCCCATAGATTCTCTTATAAGTAGCAACACCATAATTAGCTATTTCATCGAATATGTATTTAATATATTTTGCAGAAACATTATCAGCATCTATTAAGACCGCAAATCGTTTTTCCTCCACAATTTAACCTCCTTGTCACTATCTTATTATACTACACTTTTAAGGAAAACTCTATTCAACTAAAGGAAAATAAAGCAATAAAATCAAAATATTAATCTTATCCTTGACTTTAGATTAACTTATATATATAATAATATTGTAACGATTACAAGTTAGTAATCGGTTTGCTTTCAGGAAGGATGAAAATAATGAAAGCTAATTATGAAGATTTAGTAAAAGAATTAAAAAACAAAAAAATTCGTCTTTCTCACCAAAGACTAAAGGTTTTAGAATATTTGAATGAGAACAGAACTCATCCAACTGTAGATGAAATCTATATAAATCTCCATAAGGAGATTCCCACTCTATCTAAAACTACTATATATAATACCCTAAATGCACTAGTAGAAGCAGGTATGGTACGAATGGTTTCTTTAGGAGACAACGAATCTAAATATGATATCGTAAGGGACGATCATGGACATTTCAAATGTGAATCCTGTGGACACATCTATGATTTTGAAATTAAGATGGAGTCTCTTGACTCAGATGAACTTCAAGACTTTAAGATTAATAAGAAAGACGTGTATTTTAGTGGCATATGCCCACTTTGTTTCAATAAGACAAAAAATAATTAAATAAATGGAGGAGATTTTATGTCAGAACAACTAATCAAAAATTTAATGGATTCTTTTGCTGGTGAATCACAAGCAAATAGAAAGTACTTATCCTATGCTAAGAAGGCTGAGGCAGAAGGAAAATTAAATGCAGCAAAACTATTTAGAGCTGCTGCTGATGCAGAAGCAATACATGCTGCTAACCACTTAAAAAATGCAGGAATGGTTCTATCAACAGCTGAAAACCTACAAGATGCAATTAATGGAGAAACCTTTGAATTTGAGTCCATGTACCCACCATATTTAGCTCTTGCAAAAGAAGAAGGTAATAAAGCTGCAGAAATTGGTTTCTACGGAGCTATGGAAGCTGAAAGAGTTCATGCTAAGCTTTATACTGAAGCTTTAGCAAATATCGATAGCACTGAAGAAGTATTTTACTACCTATGCCCTGTATGTGGAAATATTGAATATGGAATTCCAGAAAAATGTTCCATATGTAATGTAGCTGGATCCAAGTTTATAAAATACTAAGTCTAGATGACTAAACCCCGAGATTACTAATTATCTCGGGGTTTTCTTACTCTATCTATGATAAATAGAATTAACCTTTCTAATCTTCTCTATCCTTTCCTCAGCCATTCTTTTAGCTGCTTCGTTTGTAGGAATATCTTCCCTCTTGGATATTTCAAATACCTTCTTACAAGCATCGTAAATATTAGAAGCCATCTTCATGGCCCTTTCCTTATTATATCCTTTAATTTCCTCATACACATTTATTACTCCACCACTATTTACTACAAAATCAGGAACATATAAAATACCCTTTTCTTTTAGGATTTTACCATGTTTTTCTGCAGCTAATTGGTTGTTTGCAGAGCCTGCAATTAGTTTGCACCTTAGCTTTTCTACTGTAAAGTCATTAATAACAGCCCCCATAGCACATGGAGCAAATATATCACATTCAACCCCATATATATCATCTGGTGCTACTGGCTCTGCTCCAAATTCATTAACAGCTTTCTCAATGCTTTCTTTTCTTATATCGGTCACAATTAGTTTGGCACCTGCATTATGAAGATATTCGCATACAGTATAGCCAACCGCTCCTAGGCCTTGAACTGCAACTATCTTCCCACTCAAGTCATCACTTCCAAAGACTTCATTAACACCTGCAAGTATGCCTCTAAATACTCCAAAAGCGGTTACTGGAGAAGGATTCCCACTTTTACCTTCTAAGCCGGTTACATAATCCGTTTCCGAATTTATAAACTCCATATCCTTTGTAGTGGTATTCATGTCTTCAGCAGTGATGTATCTACCTCCTAAACCTTCAATATATCTTCCAAATACCCTAAATAAGGCTTCACTTTTTATCTTTGTAGGATCTCCTATTATTACTGTTTTTCCCCCACCAAGATTCAATCCTGCAGCAGCATTTTTATAGGTCATTCCTCTAGCCAATCTTAATACATCTATTATAGCATCCTCTTCTGATTCATAATTCCAGATTCTTGTCCCTCCAAGAGCTGGACCTAGAGTGGTATCATGTATACAAATTATAGCCTTTAGGCCAGTATCCTTGTCTTGACAAAAGACCAATTGCTCATAATCATACTCCTCTAACAAATCAAAAATGTTCATTCAATGCCCTCCTTATGATATTATTTAGATTTTTGGGATAACGTTTTCATATGATCCATATTTATTATATCAGAAATCTATAAGATTAGTATGTAATTTTACTATAAATTTTTCTTAAGATTAAGTAATTTAGGGCTTTACACCCCAAAAGAGCAGATGACTAAATCATCTGCTCTTTTTTTAAAATAAACTTTTTGCCAGTAAATATTTTATTATATCAGAGCTAATGAGGGGGTTAGAATAATTTATATTCACTTAAGTCTAAGAAATAAGCAATAATACCCTTAGTAATTTGCTCAATTATTTCATTCTGATGATCTGAATCCAATAATAGTTTTCTATCTATCTCATTGGATAGAAATCCCATCTCTATAAGTATTCCAGGTGTAGACGTATTACCAGCAATATAATAATTACCTGCCATTATATTGTGTTCAGTAACAATATCCATCTTTTTATAGGTTGAGATATCATTTAAGTATTCTTGCATATGTTGTGCAAGAAATTCTCCCTCTTCACTATTTGTATGATGAAGCACAATTGGTCCTAATCTCTTTTCATTCTTACTATAATTTACATGTATGCTCAAGAATAAATCTGCATTGCTTTCATTTATTATTCTTGCCCTTGTACTTAAGTCTTCACGATGACGACTACCATTACCAACAATACGGTCATCCAGTGATTCATCAGTTTCACGAGTCATAACAACTCTTGCACCTTTTTTCACTAGTAAATCCCTCAACTTAAGACCAACTTCAAGGTTAATATTTTTCTCAAGAATATCTCCTTTATTAGTACCTCCATCTATTCCACCATGGCCTGGGTCAATGACTATAATTTTATTGTCCAAGGGCTTGATCTTAATTGTATTTACTACCTTTTGAATTGCATTAGGTCGTAATATAGGTATTAGTATTATAGAGATTATAATTATAGCTATTAAAAATATTCTATTGCCCTTGAATCTTAAGAAATTTACTTTATTCACTGAACCACCCCTTCCAGATCCTCATAAAGCCTACATACAATAGGCTACAAACTCCTCCCATGCTTAGATTAATATATTCATAATAAATTCAAATATAACTAAAAAGTGACTTCATCACCTCCTACAAAAAAATACCTCCAAGCAGATATCTAATTGATAATTAATTAGACCCTCAAACTTGGAAGTATGATATTATTAGCTCTTTATTCAATTTCTATTTAAAATTTATCTCGATGTACTTTAGAGAAGTCATAATCCTTATCATCATAAGAATTCTTTTCTTCATCCTTATAGCCTAAACTTATAATGCTTAATACACTATATTTTTCAGGGATGTTTAAGCTAGCTTTTACCTCATCTTCTGAATCACCATTATTGTTCTTTCGTTTCCTTATTTGTATCCAACATGACCCAAGCCCCTGTTCTGATGCTGCTAATTGAATCATTGTTGCCGCAATAGAAGCATCTTCAATCCATACATCACTTAATTGACTATCGGCAATTACAACTATTGCGCATAAAGCTGTATTTAATCCTTCTATGCCCTTATTTTTAGATTCCTTTAACTTCTTCAAGGTTTCCTTATCTTCAACCACTATGAATTCAACGGGTTTCTTGTTCTTTGAGGATGGAGATAATAAGCCTGCTTTTAATATTTGATCTATTATTTCTTCTTCTATTTTTTCCTCTCTATACCTTCTTACCGTTCTTCTCTTCTGTAATAAGTTCAAAAAATAATTCTCCATTACACTCCTCCTATATCTCATTAATTAATTTTAACATTTATCTCATATATAATACTAAGCAAGTTCATATAATTAATAATAACAGAACCTCTCAAGGAGGTGAATGCTTTTAAGTAATTTAATTATATCTTTAACTCTATACATTATTTTTACGAGGTTAATCTCCCACCTCGTTAAACCAGTGTTGAGATTGCTATTAGTATTCTCAAACTTAAAGGAGGTTTCACTTTGATAAAGAATTATATTCTAGACACTAACGTCCTAATTCATTTTCCAAAAAGCATCCATACTTTTCAGGATAATCATATAATAATTCCTATAATTTGCCTAGAAGAGCTTGATAAGCTTAAAAACAAGGATGGCATAGTGGGATACCATGCTAGAGAAGCTATTAGAGAAATCAACGCAGTTAGAATGTATGGAAATATACATAACGGAGTCTACCTACCTAATGGTGGTACTTTTAGAGTTGAAATGAACCACTTAAATCCTATCAACATTCCAGATGGAATCGATTTTAACAAGAATGACAACAAAATAATTATCATGGCACTTAATATTAAAAAGGAATCAAAAGATATTAATACAATTCTAGTTACAAAAGACCTATGTACAGCAATTAAAGCTGAATCAATGGATTTGGAAGTACAAGACTACGAAAATGACAAGATAGATATAGATAATATTTATAAAGGTTTTAGAGAAATAACCCTACCATCAGAATTAATCGATAAGGTTTTTCAGGGTGGATTGGAATTAAATGATTATACTAGTTACAAAGTCTTTCCTAATGAATTTTTTTCAATGAAATCTTGTGATAATGAAGCCCACGAGATACTAGGTCGATATAATGGGAAGAAAATTGTCCCTTTGGCATACTCAACAGATAAGGCTTGGGGACTTACTCCAAGAAATAAAGAACAAAGAATGGCATTCGAACTTCTTATGGACAAAAGTATAAATTTAGTTACACTTAGTGGAGGTGCAGGCACAGGTAAGTCTATACTATCTGTAGCAGTTGCTCTACAAAAGGTAATTGAGCAAAACATCTATGATAAACTTATTTTAGTTAAACCTGTAGTCCCCGCAGGAAGTTCTATAGGTTTTTTACCAGGAACTGAAAACGAAAAGTTAAAACCCTTTATGGAATCCTTTGGGGATGCTATAGAAAACCTAATGACTGAAAAAAACAAGAAAAAATGGGTTGATAAAAAGAGAGAAAAACCTGTGTTTTCAGTCGAAAATTTCCTTGCCCAATATAAAGATGCTGGAATTATAGAAACTAAAACTTTTGCCTTTATGAGAGGAAGGACCTTATCCAATTCAATGGTTATCATAGATGAAGCTCAGGAGATGACACCACATTTAGCAAAGCTCATGCTTACAAGAGCCGGGCAAAATTCTAAGTTTGTAATGATTGGAGATCCTTCTGATAATCAAATAGACAATATCTTAGTTGACTCTAAGTCCAATGGATTGGTCTATGTTATAGAAAAAATGAAACCATTTGACATAACAGGTCATATCTCATTAGATGAAGTTGAAAGAAGCCCATTGGCTAAAATTGCTGAGGTGAGTCTGTGAAATTAATCTCATAAAACATAGGAGAGTATATCAAATATCCATTTGAATATACTCTCCTATTATTTTCATGATATAATCAATATAAATATTCTTATAGGAGCTAAAAGTGATAGATACAAGCGATAAGGTCAAAGAAAAACTTAATAAATTGCCTATGCTTCCCGGAATTTATAAGTTTTTTGATTCCTATGGTAGAGTTATATATGAAGGAAAGAGTAAGACTCTACAGAAAAGGTTTTCTCTCCCAAAATCTATGGTTACTTATATAGAATAACTGCTTAAAAAAACAAATCTCTCTAAAGAAACAAGGAAATTCAGTAAATCCTATATCTATAAAGAAATTTTTATTATATAATAATGACATCAAAATTCTATATTATACCCTAATAATTGTCATAAGAAACTATTTATTTTAAATTTTATGGTAAATATATATGTAAATCTCTACAAGGAGGAAGCCATGGATATTTCTAAAGTAAATTCATTTAACAATATTAAAAAATATGACAAACTGCTATTAATTTTAGTGTTTTCAATAATCCTATATACAATGGCTGCCATATACAATCATGTTTTTGTGGCAATAATGTCTGTAACTAGCTACTTGACCTGGCATGTAATCTTTGAATTTGCAAGCATCCTGATTTCCTTTTCTATATTTGCTATTACTTACTTTATTTACGAAGAATCCGGGAATTTGAGAATGATCCTTGTTGGTTGTGCATTCTTGGTAATGGGTTTTCTTGATACATTCCATGCATTAAGCTTCAAAGGTATGTCAGACTTTTTCCTTACCAATTATACAGCAAACAGGGCAACTACCCTCTGGATATTCGCAAGAACAATAGGTAGTCTTGGTTTTATGTCTGCCATTATTATTCCTGAACATATAACTTCAACTATTAAAAAAAGAATTTTTGCTGGAGTGACAAGCCTATCTTCTATTGTTTTGTTTTTTCTAATAACATATTTACCAGACCTATTCCCTGCCATGTATCTAGAAGGACATGGGCTTACTGGCATCAAAATATTTATGGAATATTTCATAATACTAATTATGGCAATCACTTTTTTACTGGTTACAACTGAATATAAAAAGACAAATTCCAATAGAGCATATATGTTTATGATAGTTCTTATGTTATCTATCTTTAGTGAATTTGCATTTACAAATTACGGTAGCGTCTATGATGCTTTTAATTATATAGGTCATTTATATAAAGTAATTGCTTTCTTAATATTATATAAGGGCATTTATATAGAAAACGTAAGTCTACCATATATTGAAATGAAAAAAGCAAGACAAGAGTTGAAGGCCTACTCTGATAATCTAAGTGATATTGTAAAACAAAGAACCAAAGAACTTGAAGGAATAAATAATGTCCTATTAACTGACATAGAAAATGCAAAAGAAATGCAGCGATGCTTATTACCTCTACAAATGCCTCAAGATACATCAGTTTCATTTCAAGCACAGTATTTTGCTGCAGACCATTTAAGCGGAGATTTTTATAATGTAATAAAACTAAATGAAGATAATATAGCTATTTATTTAGGGGATGTATCAGGGCATGGTGTATCTGCTGCTATGTTAACCGTATTTGCATATCAAAATATTAAGCCACTAAGAGAAGATTATCCTGAAGAAATAATAGAGCCTGGTTTTGTTCTAAAAACTATTTATAAAAACTTTAATAAAGCCAACTTCAATATGGAAAAATATATTGTCATGCTTTATGGTATTTATAATATTAAAAGTAAATCTTTCATTTATTCATCAGCAGGAATTAATGTTGCTCCATATATAATTAAAAATACTGGCCAGGTTATTGAAATGGATATAAAAGGTTTCCCAATTTGCAAACTTGGTGACCAGATTATGCCTTTTTATGAAGATAGAAAAATCTACTTGGAAATAGATGATAAAATTTTATTCTATTCAGATGGGTTAATTGACGCAAAAAATAAAAAGGGCCAGATGTTTGAACAAGATAGATTGAAGGATTTTCTAAAAAAAAATTATCATCTGAATTCAAGCGACTTAGATATTGCCATTAAGAATAATTTATTTAATCATATTGGACAAGATGGGAAACTAGATGATGATGCAACATATTTAATCATGCAGGTTAAGGCTTAGTCTAAATTAAAAGAAAGAAGCACTAAAACGAGGTCCTATCGTTATAGTGCTTCTTTCTTCTCTGTTATAATGGTTTAACTTGAGTTTTCTTAACGTCATATCCTAGTTTGTCGATTGCTTTTTCAATATCTTCTATGGATACTTTTTCATCATCAAAGTTCACTTTTACCTTGCTTGTGTTAAATGATACGTTTAAACTTTCTTTATCAATACCATCTAAAGCTTTTACTCCGTTCTCGATCTTTTGCATACATGATGGACAAGTTAATGTTTCTAATTGAATAGTAGCTTTTTGCATTTTCATCTCTCCTTTGTTTATCTGTTAATTATATTATACAGTATTATCTCATATATTTCTTTGACCTAGGTCAATTTATTAATTTTTTAATTTATAACGAAGTAATCTCATCCCATTTAATATTACTGCTAATATACTAGCTTCGTGTACTAACATACCTATTGACATATTCATCCATTCACTGAAGAATACACTAGCTAATAGTACTAATGCAACTCCTACTGCAATTACGATATTTTGTCGCATGTTACTAGCTGTTGCCTTGGTTAATCCTAGTGCATGTGGCAAACGACTGAAGTCTGAATTCATTAATACTACATCTGATGTTTCTATTGCTACGTCTGTTCCACTACCCATTGCTATTCCTATTTGGGCTAATGCTAAGGATGGGCTATCATTTACTCCGTCTCCTACAAAGGCCACAATTTGACCTTTATCTTGCAACTTTTTAATATATGCTTGCTTATCTTCTGGTAACATATGACCATGTGCTTCTGTAAGTCCAAGCTCACGTGCTACTAAATCTACCGTACCCTGGTTATCTCCTGAAAGGACTACTAAGTTTTTAACTCTTAATTTCTTTAACCTTTGAAGGTCTTCCTTAACTCCTGGACGAATTTGATCACGAATACCCATTAATACCTTTAATTCTCCATCCACTGCCGTTAAAACTAATGAGTTCCCATTTACCTCAAAATTAGCTATATCAGCATGAGCTTTTTGATCTAAATGAACATTTTCTTCTTTCATTAAGGCAACATTTCCAACTGCTACTCTATGTCCATCTACTTCTGCTACGATTCCTCCACCTTTGACTACATCTGTTTTATCTACTGTATAAGTCTTTGTATCTCCAATATATTCTACTACTGCATTAGCCAATGGATGGTCTGATTCTTTCTCAACACTTGCTAGATAAGCTAATACTTCATCAATATCATCTTTAGCATAAATCTCTTTATCTGCTACTTTGGGATTTCCTATTGTTAATGTTCCTGTTTTGTCAAATACCATTGTATCTACTCTAGAAAAATCACCTATTACTTCACTACCCTTTAGTAGAACACCATGTTTAGCGCCGTTTCCTATTCCAGCTACATTCGAAACTGGAACGCCGATAACCAATGCTCCTGGACATCCTAGGACTAATATGGTGATTGCAAGTTCAATATCTCTAGATATCAACCATACTATAAAGGATAGAACTAATACCGCTGGTGTATAATATTTTGAAAACCTATCTATAAAACGTTCAGCTTCTGATTTTGAATCCTGAGCTTCTTCAACTAACTCTATAATTTTACCAAAAGTAGTATCTTCTCCAACACGGTCTGCTACTATTTGAATTGTCCCATTTTCCAGTATTGTGCCTGCAAATACTGTAGAATCCTTCTTTTTATTTGCTGGAAGAGATTCACCTGTAATACTTGCTTCATTTATATGACCTTCTCCTGTTAAAACTCTACCATCAACTGGAACTTTAGCCCCCGTCTTAACAAGCAAAATATCTCCCACATCTACTTCATCTACTTCTACCTCTTCAAATTCGCCATTTTCCATTTGTTTTAAAGCACTTTCTGGTGCCATTTCAGTTAATTCCTTAATGGCAGAACGGGTTTGATTTAATGTACGTTGTTCTAAATATGCCCCGAATAAGAATAGGAAAGTTACAATTGCTGATTCTTCAAAATTTCGAATTACAAATGCTCCTATAACTGCTATTGTTACTAACACATCTATGCTCACAACTTTTACTTTTAGTGCTTGATATGCTTGAATTGCAATAGGTGCAACCCCTATAATGGAAGCAGTGACCAATGCCCAAGTAAATATTTCTTCATTCCCAAATCCTAATTCACTTATAAATGCTATAACGATTAAAATTGCACTGGCAATTGTTATTTGATTTTTCTTACCTAGTATAAATCTCTGCATATTGCCACTCCTCTCTATTCCCTATGGTTCTATTTATTGAAACAATTAATATTGCATTCTTTAAGTATATTTAATATTCAGAGGGGTATTAAACCCCATCTGATATTTAAGATTGATATGCCTTATCTACTTCTTCTAACATATTGTATACAGCTTCATAACTTTCACATACATCCCCTGGTACTGTGTAGTTATCTGTAATTTCTCTTAATTTAACAAATTCATCATTTAAATTAGGTTTATCGGAACCTGCTTCGTTTGCCTTTTGAACGATAACGTCATAAATTTTACGAACTTCATGAAATTCTGGATGATGTTCTCCGTGTACTCTTGCTACAACTGGTACAAATAATTCCAATTTCTTAAAATGAACCTTCTTTACTTTCTCAAATGTTAATTCCTTTGCCATATTATATCCCTCTTTCTTTATCTTGGTTTTATATTATCAAGGATTTAAAGATTTTACTTTGACCTAAGTCAAATTTTCCAAAAACAGTCTTCAAAAATTTTAAAGACCTAGCATAGATTTGAAGAAACTAACTCCAAATAGCTTAGGTCTAAATAATTAGAGTAGATGAAAATCTTCTACTCTAATTTATTATCTTGGATATTATTTCCAACTTCTTCTGAAACAAAATCCTCTAGGTTTTCTTTAGCTTCATCTGCTTTAGGAAAGTCAAAATCATGATCTACATGAATCATGATGACTTTATCATCTTCTAATAGTAGAGTTTCGCCAACAGGTACAATGATGTCACTGCCTTGACGTTGCACCATAATAATTAATCTATCTGATGGCAAGTCTAAATTTTTAATATATTGGTTTTCCCATTGGTGTCCCTTTGGTATATTGAATTCAATAAGGTCTTGCCCAGTTTCATCAAAATGCGTCTCTCCACCTAAAACTATTATGTCATTTTCTTCTATAGTTATATGTCCCCTTGGAACGATAGTTTTACCATTACGCTCAATTTTAGCAACGATAAAGTCGAAAGTAAGATTCAAGTCCTTTACCATACTACCAACTAAATAACTATTAGGGTGAATTCTTGTTTCTAAAAATCCGATTGCAGCCTTGCTTTGATAGTAGTTAAATGTCTGCAAAACTGTATCATTAGGGTCAAGCATATCCCATCTTTTAGCAGCTGGTGGCATTAGGGATCCTTGAGCTAATGAAGAGAGCACACAGATACCAAATACGATATGATAAACATCTAAAGATACTACAGCTTCACTATTCACAGCCATGATAGCAAAGGCAATGGCAGCTGCACCTCTAATACCCGCCAATGAAATCATGTTCAATTGATTTCGTTTTAGTCGAAATGGCAACATAAGGCCGTAAACTGTAAGTGGTCGGCCGATTATAGTCATAAATAACATAATAGCAAGAGCTATTGGGAATGCGGCAACAAAGCTTGTTATATTAGATAATAATCCTAAGATGAAGAATAGACCAATTTGCATGATCTCTGTAAATCCATCGAAGAAAAACACTACTTCTCGCTTACCCCTAAACTCCATATTACCAAGATTAATACCTAGAATATATAAGGCTAAATAACCATTACCACCTAAAAGACCGGTGGCAGAATAAGTAATTAGCATTACAGATGCCATAAATACAGCATTAAGGCCATCTGCTCGAAGTTGAAATTTTCTAAGTAATTTCCCAATACCATAAGCAAAAACAAAACCCATAGCAATTCCTATAGCAACCTGAGATAAAATAAGAATTGGTATAGACACATCTGAACCAATAATTACTGACAAAAATACCATGGTCATTGTATAAGCAGCAGGGTCATTAGAACCACTTTCAAGCTCTAAGAGAGGGGCTGTGTTATATTTTAAGTTTAAGTTCTTAGAACGTAAAACATTTGAGACACTGGCATAGTCGGTGGAGCCTACAATTGAACCAATCAACATACCTTCTAATAAATCAAAGCCCAAAACAAAATAGCTAAATAAGCCAGTGACTAAGGCCGTGGCAACTACTCCTAAGGAAGAAAGTATGATTGCTTCCTTTGCTACTGGTTTAGCCATACTCCAATTAGTACCAAATCCACCGTAAAACATAATTACCATAAGTGATACAGTCGCAAAGTTATCAGCAAACTCATAATCATCAAATTCCAATCCTAAGGCTCCAAAGCCCATTCCAAGCACAATAAATAATAAGAGGGCTGGTACTCCATGCTTGTTGGAAACTCTAATTGCAAAAAGTGCAAGTATAAAAATAATACCTATAAGTAAATAAGTCATAAACGCTCCTTTCTCATAAGAAATTTTAGGAAAATATCTGAAGAGATTGTTAATTCTAATTAATGAATAAGATTTTCCGATTTTCTCCAATCATAATTTTATCATAGTTTTACCAAAGGTCAAATATAGGTTTTTTAGCACTTAAACAATATATTCATAATTTAATTATTAATTAAATGCGATTCCGGCCTCATAGCACCATTTAGTAATCTCTGCTCCCCAGGATATATACCTATATAATTTTTATAAGCCACAAAATGGATTATGGTTGATGAATTATATTTACCCAAAAAGATCAGGCTTGAATAATTGAATTATATAGTTCAACTATTCGAGCCTGACCCCGCATTATCCTATCTATTACCCCAATGAGCATTTTTTCTTTGGTTGTCTTTCTTTGAGGTATTTTTCTTTGGTTGGTTTTCTAGTTTTTCTCGTCTAATCTTACCAGTTTTTGTATCCTTACTCTTAGGCTTAGGTTTATTTGTTATAAATGATCTGGAAGCAGAAGCAGAAGGTCTTCTGTTTGACCTTTCCTTAGGTTTAATAGTTGTATCTACTAAAGGATAAGGATGATTTGTTACTTCTGGTATTGTTTTACTTATTAGCTTTTGGATTGCTATAAGTAAAGGTTTTTCTTGATAATCACAAAATGATATTGCTTTTCCACCAAGACCTGCTCTGCCCGTTCTACCAATTCTGTGTACGTAGGTTTCTGGGACCTCTGGTAAATCAAAGTTTATTACATGTGATAGCTCATCAATATCTATCCCTCTTGCAGCTATATCTGTTGCAATTAAAATCCTAGTTTTTCTTTCCTTAAAATTATTCAAGGCTAATTGTCTAGCATTTTGTGATTTGTTACCATGTATAGCTTGAGCTGTAAATCCTGCTTTTTCTAAGGAAGTTACTATTTTATTTGCACCGTGCTTTGTCCTAGAAAATACTAAAGCAGAATCTAACTTATTATCCTTCAAAATATGAACAAGCAAGTTAACCTTATTTACTTTATCAACAAAATATACCTCTTGCTCTATAATATCAACTGTAGATGATACTGGTGTAATATCTATTCTAATTGGATTATTTAGTATAGAGTTAGCTAATTGTCCTATTTCTGTTGGCATAGTTGCAGAAAAGAACATTGTCTGTCTAAACTTTGGAAGATAAGTAATGATCCTTCTAACATCCTTTAACATACCCATATCTAGCATAAGATCAGCTTCATCTAATACAAAATACTTTATATTTTTCAAGCTAATAAATTTTTGATTTATTAAATCAAGTAATCTTCCGGGTGTTGCAACTAAAATATCCACTCCACTATTTAAATCCCTTGTTTGTGGATGTTGGGTGACACCACCATATATAACTAAGGTCTTTAACCCTAAATTTTTCCCATATGCCTTAAAACTATCCGAAATTTGAATTGCTAACTCCCTTGTGGGTGCAACTATTAATGCTTTTATTTGTCTACGTTCGCTTGATGATCGTTGTTCTGATGACAATCCTTGTAATATAGGGATTGCAAAAGCAGCTGTTTTCCCTGTTCCTGTTTGAGCACATCCCAATAAATCTTTTCCTTCTAAAAGTGCTGGTATTGCCTTTATTTGTATCGGTGTAGGTTCAGAATATCCTTCTGATTTTAAGGCTTTTAGAATTGGCTCAATTAAATTTAATTCTTCAAATGACAATATAACTTCTCCTTTGTATGATATTAATACGTATTATCTGTATAATTTCATAAATTATTTTCTTTATATACTTTATTAAGTTAAATCTAGTGCTGAATAAGTATATACCAAGATTACGTTTGTTGCAAGCTTATTTAGTCACACTAGATTGTGATTCTAATTAAGATCCTTATATAATAAGATACCCAACTCTAGTTGTTTTTATATTTAATAAAAATGCCTATATTATTGAGCTTTCTGCTATAAGAAACATTATCGGCATACCCATAGATGTAAATTTTTCTTCATATTCCGTAGTAATATTTTCATTAAAACCGCTATGATGAAGGTCATAAGTTAGATATTTAATACTAAATCCTGAGGATTCAAAGTATCCTTGCGAATCATTAAATAGGCCCTTATCATCTGTTTTGAACCAAATTTGCGAGTTTGCTTTTAAAAACCCCTTGTATTTTTCCAGGAAAATATTATGTGTTAGTCTTTGTCTATTCTGTCTTCTTTTAGGCCAAGGATTACAAAAATTAATATAGATTCTGGATATTTCATCCTTTGCAAATATCTTATCAACAAAAGCTATTTCCATTGGTATCAATCTTATATTTTCAACAACTTCATCTTTCGAATATAATACATCCTCTATGGTTCTCTTTGCATATACAAGAATCTCATCCTTTAAATCAATACCTATATAGTTTATATCTGGATTTATTGCTGCATTTTCAGATGCAAATTTTCCCGTACCACAACCTAGTTCAAGGTAAATCGGATTAGAATTCTTGAATTCCATATTCCATTTCCCCTTATATTTTTCTGGACTTTTATCAGGATTGATTACTACAAAACTGGTTTTTTCCAACTCTGGTCTAGCCCATTTCTTTTTTCTTACTCTCATACTTCCTCCTGTTAGTTACCCCCTCTGGCAAGTCCTTATGCAAATCCGTCTAGCTATTCTTAATATCTTTCATTAACTCTACAGTTTTTTCCTTATCCATTTTGTGATGGAACTTACCATTAACCATTATATTCGGTCCTAAGTTGCATTTTTTAAAGCAATTTTGAGTTGTGAGTCTCACCTTTCCATCCTTAGTGGTTTCATTAAAGTCAATAGCTAGGGTTTCTTTTACTGCTTTTAGTACTTCTATTGAGCCATTCTTAGCACATCTACTTCCAGAACAGCAAACTACCTCATATTCTACAATTGATTCCTTGATAGAGGGCATAAATTTAATCATTGTCTTTATAACCTTTTGATCTAATTGAAATAATTCAGCAATTTCTTGTTGATGATTAATTGATACACAATCGAAAATCTCTTGACACTCTATAAGGCTAGCTTTTACTCCTTCTTGACTACCTATACCATAGCTATCCACTAGTAGGTCCATTGTTTCTTGAAATATTAATTCTTTGCTATTTGTTTCATTCATTTTCTATCACCTACAAAACTATTTCCAGTAATAATGGAGTGTGGTCTTGTCTTGGACCTGAATCGATCATTTCAGATTTTATTACCTTATCTGCAACTCGATCACTTACTAACCAATAATCAATTCTCCAACCAGAATTATTAATTTTACTTGTTTTAACACGCTGAGCCCACCAAGAATAAACCCCTGTAACATCGCCGTGAATATGGCGAAAACTATCTGTAAACCCTTTTGACAAAAGGTTTGTGAAACCTTCACGCTCTTCATCAGTAAAGCCAGCTGAACGACGATTATTGTTAGGATGGGCTAAATCTATTTCATTGTGAGCTACATTAAAATCTCCTGTTGCAATGACAGGCTTGTCTTTATCAAGACCTGCTAAATAGTCGGCATATTTTCTATCCCAAATTTGACGTTCTTCTAAACGATTCAAAGCATCCCCTGCATTAGGTGTGTAAACTTGGGTTAGGTAGAAATCATCAAACTCTAATGTTATGATGCGACCCTCAGCATCCATTGTACTTGGTGCTCCAATTGATGGATAGGTAACTTTTGGTGTTAGCTTATTCTTATATAAAAACATGGTACCAGCATAACCCTTGCGCGCTGGTTCTACTGAACTATTCCATACTATTTCATATTCCGGAAACCTATCATTCAAAATCTCTAGATGCTTCTTAGTAGGACCATTACTTGATAGTTTTGTTTCTTGTATGGCAATAACTTCGGGTCTGTGCTCTATAATCTTATTTAATACGTCTTTAGATAACAAAGCACGGGCTGAATCACTTGTTAATGCTGCATTTAATGAATCTATATTCCATGAAATAAACTTCAATATTTTTCCCCCTTCTTTCATTACGATGATGTCTTTGAATTTTCACATAACAACTTATACCCAATTAAAGAGTAAATTAAAAAGAATTCTTAGATCCTGGGTCTAGCCCTAAGTTTTTGACCTTAGTTTCATTCCAAATAATCATCATAAAAATTTACAATATTGTTCATAAGTTCTTCATCAAGGCTAAATAATAATTTTTTATCAAGATTATTATTTAAATATGATTCCTTTAATTCGGCTGTAAAATCTTCTTTTAAAGATTTTATATATTCATCAAAACCTTTATTATAGTCTTCTTTATATTTTCGTGATGAATCAGAATAATAAACATAATCATGGCCTCTATCATTATATTTAATGAAATTAAATCTGGGATTATCTTTATAAATATCATAGAAAATATCATAAGCTTTTTCTTGTGAAATCATATCATCATCTGCACTATATATAATCATTACTCCTGCTTGTGTATTTCCAAAACCATCTATTGTATTATAGCAACCATATCTTCCAAACTTCATTCTTTCATATAATGAAATATAAGGCAAAATAATATTAATTCTATCACCAGCAACTTTTCTGCCTTCTTCTTCAATAATATCCATTGAATGATTGAATCCAGAAACCATAACAATAGCTTTCACATCAGGATGAGAATTTAAGGAACTGCCAACTGAATAGCCTCCCCAACTATGTCCAAACAAAAATATAGGTAAATTTTCAAAATCAAGTGTTTCTTTAACAAAATTAATTGCATAATCTAAATCAATTAAACCTTGAGGAATTCCCTTTACAGAATTCCCTTCACTTTCATCATTTCCCGTTGCATCATAGGCAAAAACATCATAACCATTTAATGAAAAATAATTAGCTACATCAATATAAGAATTATGTCCTCCACCTCCAAGACCATGAGCGATAATTACCACTCCTTTAGCATCAGTGTCATCTATTTCTCTATAATACTTATAGCCAACAAGCGTTTGTCCATCATTTGAAGGAAAAGTATATCTCTGTGAATTTAAGCCTTCAAATTCATCCATGCTTCTACTCATTGGTGGGTACTTTATATATCGTTCTCCAAAATTACCTTCATAGATCATTGCTGAAAGTCCAAGAGGTATTAGGAAAAAAAGTGTAATCAAGACTAAAGATACAACAATTATATTTTTTTGCTTTCTACTCTTCATTTCTTTCCTCCAAATTAATATTTTTAAAAAATCATTACCGTTTACAAATTCACCTCTTAATATTCCTATGAAAAAAGAAGATATTTAATGTACGTCCCGATGACCATCAACCCCTAATTGTTGGTAACTAAAACATACCATAAGACTTGTTGCTTTTCAATTCACTATTCATTTATGCAAATATCTTTTTAATTTTATCAAATAGCCCACAGAAGGTTCTATTTCTTTAGTCACCTGCAGTAAGACAAGTAGTACTAATATGGTTCATTATATTTTCAAAAAATAATCAAGGCACACTGCGCTGAAATGGCGCAGTGTGCCTTGAGGTCATTTCAATGGCTTTGAGGTTCACGGGAACATATCATTACACTGCTAGTTCATTCGTTCTTATTTCACCTCATTCAAAACCATTTGTAGTGTTTCCAGAGA
>CAZPZN010000013.1:0-29895 GCA_964590735.1 uncultured Tissierella sp. | reverse complement strand
CCATAGGTTATCAACTATTAAGAATGCAGATGAGATTTTGGTATTAACAAATGAGGGTGTAAGTGAGAGAGGGAGCCATGAAATACTCTTATCTAAAGAGGGAATTTATTCCAAGTTATACAACTCCCAATTCAAGAATTTAAATAATTAGAACTAGAGGAAGGATATGCTCCCTTGTAGTAAACAGTAAAAATATGACTGCTTAGACAAGGATGAGCATATTTTTCATTCTAAAAATTTTGTCACATTTTTGTAACTAATTGTTTATTAAATTGTAACTATTGAGTTTAAATTGTATAATATAATTGTAGAACAACTAGGGGGTGGTCGCATGAGAAATGAAAAAAGAATAATTAGATTTAAGAATAAATTTGCTATAATCATATCTTCTATATTGCTTATGGGCATTATTATAGGAGGTTTTTCTATAAATTCTATTAATAACCGAAATGTTGCTGAAGCAGTAAATGTAGTTTATGCCCTTAGCCTTATGAAGGATGAAAATCCCATAAATAAAGCTATAAACCACAGAGTTAAGGAAGTTGCAGCAGAAAATGCAGAAATAGCTCTAAACAATAAACGAAGAGAACTCAAAGCCGATAGGCTAGTTAAAG
The DNA here is from genome assembly GCA_964590735.1 of uncultured Tissierella sp. Classification (GTDB taxonomy): domain Bacteria; phylum Bacillota; class Clostridia; order Tissierellales; family Tissierellaceae; genus Tissierella_B. The sequence continues at coordinate 29,281 of CAZPZN010000013.1, read as the reverse complement.
CAAGAGAAGAAGAAAAACTTAAAGCAGAAAAATTAGCCGAAGCAAAGGCTAATGGAAAGATAGCCTATCTAACTTTTGATGATGGACCTTCAATGGTAGTTACTCCTCAGATATTAGAAATTTTAAAGGATAATGATGTACAAGCTACCTTTTTTGTAATAGGATACATGGCTGAAAAATATCCTCAAGTTCTTAGAATGACTTATGATGATGGACACACTATAGGAAATCACACCTATTCTCATAATTATGGGTATATCTATAAGCGTTCTTCAAACTTTCTTATAGATGTAGAAAAATCTAATGAGGCCCTAAAATCCATATTGGGTCAAGAGTTTTCTACAAATGTATTAAGATTTCCAGGTGGTTCGTTTGGGGCACAAAAGAGGGCAGCAATTAATGCTGTCAAGAAAGCAGGCTATAATTATTTTGACTGGAATTCCTTAAATGGAGATGCTGAGGGAGTGGACTTAAGCAAGGAGAGATTAATAGAAAGATTTAAGGAGACTATTAAGAATAAGGGTGAACTTATTGTCCTAATGCATGATACGGATATGAAGCAAACAACTGTTGATGCCTTGCCTGAAATAATTAATATCTTAAAGGATGATGGTTATATATTTGGAGTCCTAGATGAATACTATGAATAATGGGGTGGTAAAATGAGTAGTACAATTCTTGTAATTGAAGATGAAGAATCAATAAGGAAGTTTGTAAAGATTAATCTGGATAGGGCAGGTTTTAAGGTTTTAGATGCTGGATCTGGTGAAGAAGGAATAGATATAGCAAGGGATAATAAAATAGACATAGTAGTACTAGATATAATGCTTCCAGGCATGGATGGCTATGAAGTTTGTAAAATTCTACGTACTGAATTTCCAAGTCTGGGTATTATTATGCTTACTGCAAAAAGTCAAGATATAGACAAGATTATGGGGCTTGAATATGGGACTGATGACTATATGACTAAACCCTTTAATCCAGTGGAGTTAACTCTTAGAGTAAAATCTTTATCTAGAAGAATGGAAAAAGCTCCCTCTGATGAAGAATCTATTATGTCATTTCCTCCATTTAAAATTGATACTTACTCAAGAAAATTCTATAAAGATGATATAGAGTTGGAGCTAACACCTACTGAATATTCCATAGCTAAGCTCTTTATGGAAAACCCAGGTAAAGCCTTTAAAAGAGATGAAATATTAAATATAGTCTGGGGCTATGATTTTATTGGGGATTCTAAAATTGTTGACGTAAATATTAGGAGGCTTAGATCCAAGATAGAGGAGGATTCAAGTAAGCCATTTTATATTGAAACCGTATGGGGCATAGGATATAGGTGGAAATACAAAGACTAGGAGACACTATGAAAAAACGAAGTATAAAGGGCAGACTGATTAGGAATTTCATGTTGGTCATTTTGATAACAGTGATCTTTTTAGAGTTCGTTCTTATTAATGGTATAAGGGATTACTACCATCAGAATGTGGAGGACATTCTTACCAATCAAATAGATTTCTCCACAAATTTCTATTCTAGATATTTTTCCTCTAGCACCTTAGAGGATATTATAATTGATGACGTAGATGTGTTTTGGCAACATACAACAGCACAGGTTCAGATACTAAGTCTTGAAGGAGAACTATTAATGGATTCTCTAGGAGTTAGTAAGAATGAACTTCCAGTAACTTCGGATGTTAGGGATGCTATAGAAAAGGGAAAGGGAGTTTGGAGTGGGATGGTATCTTATGATACATACCCTGTAATGGCAGTTTCTATGCCCCTTAAGTATCAAGGATCCTCAATTGGCATTATTAGATTTATTTCTTCTCTTAAGGAGACAAACAACATAATAGCCGAAATTACTAGGTTCCTCCTATGGATGGGACTAATTGTTGTTCTTATTTCTGGTATTATAAGTCTTTTCTTGGCTGATTCTATTATTAAACCTTTAAAAGAGGTTACTGATGTAGCTGAAAAATTAGCAGACGGTCAATTTAAAGTACGAAGTGAAGTAAAGATAAATGATGAAATTGGACGGCTTTCACAGACTTTGAACTATATGGCTGATGAAATCCTTAGAAAAGAACAATTAAAAAATGATTTTATATCAAATGTCTCCCATGAATTAAGAACTCCACTAACAAGTATAAAGGGATGGGCTATCACTTTAAAATCTGATGAAGTACCCGATAAAGACCTTTTAGATGATGGTTTGAATATAATTGAGAAGGAAAGTGATAGACTAAGTTTAATGGTTGAGGAACTTCTAGACTTCTCTAGATTTACATCAGGCAGGATATCCCTTGAAAAAGAGGTTTTCGATATTAAATCAACATTAGATATGATTTATAAACAGTTAAAACCAAGAGCAAAGAATAGTAATATAGAATTTATAAGAATTATAGATGATGCCATTGAAACATTAACTGGGGATGAAAACAGGATTAAGCAGGTTTTTATCAATATTCTAGATAATGCTTTTAAATTTACCGATGAGGGTGGAAAGGTAGAATTTAATGCCCTAAAGATAGAAAATGACCTTCTTATCGAAATTACTGATAATGGTGCAGGCATTCCTGAGGCAGAATTACCTTATGTTACAGAGAAGTTCTATAAGGGTAAGAATAGCAATTCACACAGTGGTATTGGTCTTTCTATTAGCGATGAGATAGTTAAACTACATGGTGGAAATATGACTATTCAATCAGAAGAAGGTAAGGGAACTAGGGTTATTGTTCGATTGCCCTTAGAGGAGGTCATACAATGAAAAAGCTATGTTATTTAATAGGATTGATTACATTCCTAGCTTTATTGTCCTCTTGTAATGTGGTTGAAGGTAACATTTCAGACAGGATTACATCTCCAGAGAACATAAGGCCTCCAATTCTAGGAAAATGGGTAATTGAACAGCTGCTAAAGAGCTCATATTCTCAATTTAAGGAAGGTGAAGAAGAACTATATATAGGAAGAGAAGCCTTGTTTCATAAAGATGCAGTTATCATAGGTGACAACTATACCACAAATCCTTCATTTAAAATGAAGGTGGTCAATGCAAGAGATTATCTTCTCTATAAATACAAATCAACACCAGAAGTCCTTGGCATAGAGGATGAAAAAGTAGAAGTTATTACCATTCTTAATGATAATACTTATTTTTACGAATTCATTAAACTAAATGAAGAAACCATGATAGTTAATATAAATGAGAGTTTTTATAGTATTAAAAGATCTATCGAAGAGATTTCTTTAGATGAGATAAATAGATATATTAACGTAGAAAAGTCCCTTTTGCGTACATTTGGAGCAGTTGAGGATGAAAGTTATCAAAGTGGAATAATGATAGGACTAAAGGTACCATCTTTTGATGAAGATAATAATGTTCCAATTTGGGATTACAAAACCATTTGGATAAATAGTCAAGATAATTCCATTGCCAATATATATGAATTGAATAGGCTATTGATGCCAAGGATGAATGGATTTTGGATTTTGGATACTAACAGAGTTATTGAAGGGGAATCCATTAGAGATGAAATTATTGCTTTACCACAATTTAGAGTTGATACTAGTAAAATGGTTGAAGATGAAAAACTCATAACTTTAAATGAAAATCTTATGGACTTCAAGAGAGAAGATGAATCTATGATTTCCATCTTCTCTAAAGCAGCAGAAAGGAACTCTGAACCATCTATATTAAAGAACATCCTCTTTTTAGGAAATGATTATATTTCAGTAGAAAATACGGATTTGAATAAAGACGCCAGAAGAAGTCTACAAGTTTACGCTATTGATAACCTGGCAGACAAGGAAGCTATTAAACTTTCTGATCTTATTGGTCAGACTGGCAAGGATATATTTATTGATAGTGCAAGAAGCTCCATGAATATAGATTCAAAGATAGTGCCTAATGAAGAGAATATTGGTCTTGTAAGAAAAAATGGATACTGGATAATTAAGGGTAGGGTCAACTACAGGGAAAATACTGAAGAGCTCTATACCGATTTTAATATAAGGGTTATTCCTCCAAAAGAGATGGTAAACTATGATGAACAAATAATTCCCTGGGATGCAGTAAGATTAATCGTACCTGATGTTGTAGATGTATTCTCATCACCAAATAATGAACTAATTGTAGTTATTACTAGTTCTCATCTCGTGGTTTATTATTTAGAAGATGGAGATATAATCAATAACCCAGCAGCTAGGATAAAGCTTCCAAACGATTCCTCCATAATTATGGCGGAATGGGCAGTAGGAAGATATGCTAACATTTGGGAAAATGAAGTTATAAAAAATGGTGGTCTAGAATTAGACTATTAGACCTGTATGTAGGCTTCAAAATTGGGTATAAGACAATTTAGGGAGATGAATTAATATGGACACGATTACTAGATATGCAGATGAGCTTATGGAATATATGGATCTTACGAAAATAATGCTATATATTACATTAGGTGCAATTGTTATAACTATTATTTTTCATCTAGTTTTAAAGGATTATAGATTTGTTAAATACTTACCTGGATCTGTAATAGTATTAGCGGCTCTTTATAACCTTCTAACGGTATTTGAAGATATGACTGAAAAATCTAGTATTAAGAACTTAGAAATGTTTTTGATACTTGCCGTTGCAGGGTTTTCTTCCCTTTTCTTTGCACTTATAATTGGGATTTATACAAAGCCTAGAAAGATTAGGAAAAAGAAAAAGAAGGTTGAAAAAGAGGGTGCCTAGGCACCCTCTTAATAGTTTTAATACCACATTTTAGAATCGCTTGTTGATATACCTACTGCTCCGGCTTTCAATGCCTTATCTATATCTTCTCTTTCCTCTAATAGGCCACTGGCAATTATGGGAATCATGGTCTCTACTGAAACCCTTTGGATAATCTTTAGCAATATTCCAGGGGAAAGGTCTATGGCATGGGGCCTAAGACTTCTGAGTGTAGTTTGAGCGTTTTCAAGTGTAATGGAATCATATATGATTATCTTTTGTATGGTAAATATGCCCATGTCCTTAGACAACTTAACAAGGTTTTGCTTCTTTGTAATTATACCGTCTAAATGAATATTCTTAGCAATATACTCTAGCCCCCATGTGTCTTTGGAAAACCCATCTATAGAATCAATATATATAAAAAGAGATTTGTTCTTTGATTTAACCCTATTTGAGATATCCTTTAAATTAAAAATATTACCTGTGTTTAAGAAAACTATATTGGAATTTGAACTTAAGGCAGCATCTAAATTATCTAGATTATCTATAGATGCTATTACAGGGTTCTTCATCAAGGTTTCAAAAAAAAGAGTCATTTCTTAGTTCCTCCTATGAGCTCAAGCTTCTGTTTTCTGCTTAACTGCTTAATCCTATATTCTCTTCTCATAGCTTCAACTTTAGTATCATATTCCTCAAAGAAGCACAAGACTACTGGTAGTCTCCCACGAGTATATTTAGCTCCAACTCCCTGATTATGGGAATCTAACCTTTTTTCTATGTTTACAGTATAGCCGGTATAGAGAGATTCATCGCTACATCTAACCATATAGACATAATGCATCATATCACCTGTCCTCTAATAATGTCCTTAAAACTTTGGATACTATTTCGTAAGAGTAACCTCTTCTTTGTAAAAAACCTCCAAGTTTTCGCCAAATCGCATTCTTATCCTGATTGCTATAGGATTTCAACTTCTTTCTTCCAATATTAAGAGCTAATTCAAATTCTTCATCAGAATCATTAATTAAATAGGATTCTATTATTTCCTTATCAATTCCTTTTTTAATAAGTTCATATTTTATTCTTTGATAGCCATAGCCATTAAGATTCTGTTTATCTGCTATAAAGCTCTTAGCAAAGTATTTATCATTAATGTATTTGTTTCTCTTTAAGTAGTCTAGTGTATAATTTATATTTTCTTCTTCATAGTCTTTTCTTCGTAAGGCTATTTCAATTTCCTTTTCTGACCTTTGTCTATAGGAGAGAAGTCTTAGAGCATGATTATTTACCTTTAATTGTTCTTCAGCCTTTAAAACATCCTTTACGAATTCCTCGCTAACTTCATCATCTACATGAAGAGAGTATTTAAACCTAATCTCTTCATCAATTCCAAAAGCAAATTTATTATCGATATATACGTTTATTCGTTTTTTGTTCTTCTGATACTCTAAATTGGTAATTCTCATGATACACCTCAAAATTATTAAGGTTATAAAGCCACCTTAATTTGTTTTTTTGTCGCTAAAGATTATATATAGTCCCAAGACTATCAAGAGTGCTGGCCAGTATCTGCTTAATCTCATTATGTCAGGATAGATTATTCTTAAAAGCATATAGGTACCAACTAAAATTAGGCCAAGTCCTACATAAAGAGAAGAATTTCTGTTTTTACTGGACTCCCCATCCTGATAAATATATCCATCATCTTCTGGGATAATTACTCCACAAAGGATATAAACAAAGGTTAAGGTCCCAAATGATGGGATAGCTAGTATGAACCAGATTATCCTTATGATATTTGCATCAATATTGAAGTATTCAGCTAATCCGCCACATACTCCTAGGAAAACTCTGTTGCTTTTAGATCTCATTATTTTTTTCATATACATACCTCCAATGTAGTACATTATTATAGTATCAGATTTAGAGATAAAGATAAATATCTAGTATCAAAATAATTCCAATTGTAAAGACTTTATGGTAACATAGGTTTTGAGGGAGGTGTATGGATGTTTAACTTATTGTCGATACTTTTGAGATATGTCTTTATAATTATAATATATCTTTTTATTTTTAGCATTATAAGATTGATCTATTTGGATATCAGAAGTATAAACACCGTATCTACGGATGATAGTGCATATCTAAAACTAATTAACAAGATAGACTCTTTACCTTATAAGATGAGCGACCACTATTCTATTGAAGAAGTTTTAACACTGGGCAGGGCCAATGATAATAGCATCTATATAAAGGACCCTTTTGTTTCAAAAAGGCATATGAAAATCACTGAGGATGAAGGGGAATACTATCTTGAGGATTTAAATAGTGCTAATGGTACATTCTTAAATGAGGAGAAAATTCTAGATGTAGTTAGGCTAGATAGTGGCGATATTATTAAGGTTGGTAATATTGAGTTTTTATTTGTGAACAGAGGATAGGAGAATACTATGTTTAAAAAAGGAATTAGTCCAAAATCTCCTAGAAATCTATTGTTTCTATTCGAGATTTTGTCGTTATCTTTGTTGTTTATTTATCAATGGGAGTCAGTAAATAGGTATACTTATATTACTGCTCTTGGTTTGATTTTCATCATTTACATTTCTAACTACTTACTAATGAGGATTTCTAAAGGAGATAATTACATATTTTTAATTGTAACTATGCTTATCTCTATCGGAGTGATAATGATATATAGAATCGACTTTGAATTGGGTGTTAAGCAGTTAATTTGGTTGAGTTTTGGGATATTCATGTTCTATATGACCTATTTCATTTTAAAATATATAAGAGGATGGAGGAATTGGATACCCCTATATCTAGGTTCGGCATATTTGTTGTTTATACTAACATTTGTCCTTGGAACTAGAAAATATGGTGCTATAAACTGGATTCAGATAGGGAGGTTTAGCTTTCAACCAGCTGAAATAACCAAGATCCTATTGATTTTTATCTTAGCTGCATACTATTCAAACCCTGATCAATTTAAAAAGTATAAATATGCAAAATATTATTTAATGGCTATTGTATATTCATTTATTGCACTTTTGTTTTTACAAAAGGATTTAGGGACAGCATTGATATTCTATGGTATTTTTATAGCTATTCAATTCGTATATGAAGAGGATAGAAAACTAATATTATATAATTTTGGGCTATTTGCCTTGGGAGGTGCTTTTGGATATGTGATCTTCGACCATGTTAAGGTTAGAATTCTTACATGGATAGACCCTTGGTCATATATAGATAATAAGGGTTATCAGATTACACAATCTTTATTTGCAATAGCTGAAGGCGGTTTTTTTGGTACTGGTCTTGGCTTAGGACATCCAGAGTTTATTCCCCTTGCTTATACTGATTTTATTTTTCCAGCCATATGTGAGGAAATGGGTTTGTTTGCAGGTATAGGAATCATTATGCTCTTTATGATTCTAGTATATAGAGGCTTTAAGATTGCATTGAGTCAGATTGACCCCTTCTTCAGAATATTAGCCCTTGGTGTGAGTATATTATATGGGGTCCAATCCATAATTATACTTGGAGGAGTATTAAAGATATTACCACTTACAGGAATCACATTACCCTTTGTTTCATATGGAGGCAGCTCGGTTTTATCAAGCTTCATAGCCCTTGGGATACTTCAAGTAGCATCTGAAGACCTTCCTGTCGAGGAAATACGAAACGAGGAGGAAAACAATGAAATCGGAGATTAAAAGAATCATATTGGTTCTAATAGCTATTTGTTTATTTTTAACTGGACTTATAGGCTATATGAGCTATTTTCAAGTTTTTAAAGCTGAGACCGTTAAGATGAACTCATATAATAAAAGGCTGTGGATCAATGAGGAGAATATCCTCAGAGGGTCTATAATGGATAGAAAAGGTACAATTCTTGCTTACAGTGAAAAACAAGATGATCAGATGAGGAGATATTATAAGTATGGAAGGCTATATTCCCATATAATTGGGTATAGCTATAGGGAGTATGGTAAATCTGGTTTAGAGCTTATGTATAATAATCAGCTCTTAAATATCAATGAAAATTCTGCCATCGATGAGCTCATTAATATTGTTGCTCCAAATACTTTAGGTAACAATTTAATCCTTACAATAGACCATGGAACTCAGGAGAAGGCAAGGTCACTCATAAATGGTAAGAAGGGTGCTATAGTGGCTATGAATCCTTCTAGTGGTGAAATATATGCTATGGTAAGCCTTCCTGATTTTAATGTCACTACACTTAGGGATGATTGGGGCACTATTTCTGAGGACAATAATAGTCCATTACTAAATAGAGCTACCCAAGGACTTTATGAACCTGGCTCATCCTTTAAGGTAATTACATCAGCTGCAATACTTAATTACCCAGAGATTCTTAAGGATTATGAATGTACTGGAACAACCACAATAGATGGTTATGTATTTAGAGATTATCAAGATGGTGGCCATGGACCACTTTCTTTAAGTGAAGCTCTTATTAAATCATGTAACACCTACTTTACATCTAAATCTATCCAGGTTGGAGATGATGAACTAAGAAAAAGAGCTGAATCTTTTATGTTTAATAAGTCAATTCCTTTCGATTTGCCTGTGAAAATCTCCTCTTATCCTAGCGGAAACCAAGGGGATACTGATTTAGCTGCTTCTGCAATAGGTCAGGGCAAGGTACTTACAACACCACTTAACATGGCAATGGTAGCATCAGCTATAGCAAATAGTGGAGAAATGGTTAGGCCTATACTAGTAAAAGAGATAAGCTCCACTAATGGTAAAGTGATTAAGTCAAAATCACCTCAGACTATATCTCAAGCCGTAGATAGTATAAAGGCTAATGAGATTAAGGAGATGATGATCGGGGTAATTAGGGAAGGTACAGGTAGAAATGCAAGTATAAAAAATGTCCAGGTGGCAGGAAAAACTGGAACTGCTGAAAATTCATCAGGTAAATCCCATGCTTGGTTTATTGGATTTGCACCTGCAAGTAATCCTAAGATAGCCATTTCTGTAATTCTAGAAGAAGAAGGCTCTACAGGAGGAACTTCAGCTGCACCAATAGCAAGGGAATTAATCATATATGGACTGAATAATATCAATTTTTAGGAGGTAGTGAATTTATGGGGACTAATGAGATCTTAGATAGGAAAGATATAGACAGTAAATTAAAGTGGGATCTAGAATCCATGTATAAGGATTTAGAACATTGGAATGAGGATTTTGAACGAGCACTTAAGCTTAAAGAGGATTTTGAAAAACATAGAGGAAATGTATCATCAAGTAGTAGAAATCTTTATAATGCATTAAAGGATAGAGAAGATTTATATAGAATTATTGAAAATATGTATTCCTACGCACATATGAAACTAGATGAGGATACTAGGGTATCAACAAATCAAGAGCTAAATGATAGGGCGATGAATCTTTATGTTGAGATTTCAGACAAAACATCCTTTGTAATACCAGAGATACTCACCTTAGATGAAGAAAAACTTAGAGAATATATTGAGGAAAATAAAGAACTAAAACTATACGAACAGCATTTAAATGATATATTAAGAGAGAAAAAACATGTACTATCAGCCAGGGAGGAATCCATTTTAGCTCAATTTGGTGAGGTGGTAGGTGCTCCTAATAAGATTTATTCTATGATGAACGATGCTGATTTAAAGTTCCCTAAGATTAAGGATGAAGACGGAAATGAAGTAGAATTAACTTCAGGTAACTTTATACCATTTATGGAGTCCACAAATCGTGAAGTAAGAATATCAGCTTTTACACACCTATATAAGACTTATAAGGGCTTTAAAAACACCTTTGCGGCATCCTTAAACGGTGATTTAAAAGGACATATAGTAAATTCCAGGTTAAGAAACTATAATAGCAGTAGAGAAGCGGCATTGAGTTCAGACAATATACCTCTAAGTGTATATGATAATTTGCTCTCAGCTATACATGAAAACATGGGAACTATGCACAGATATATGGATATTAGAAAGAAAGTTTTAAATCTAGATGAGCTCCATATGTATGACCTCTACGTGCCTATAGTGCAAGATGTTGATTTTAAGATACCTTACAATGAAGGCGTAGACCTTATCAAAAAAGCATTAGAACCACTAGGAGAAGAATACAATAAAGGGATGGATGAAGGCTTTAATTCTGGATGGATAGATATTTTAGAAAACAGAGGAAAGAGATCAGGGGCATATTCAGGGGGTTCCTATGACTCGAAGCCATTTATCCTTCTAAATTATCATGATACTTTGGATAATGTATTTACGGTAGCTCATGAGATGGGTCATTCAATGCATAGCTATTTTTCAAGAAAGAATCAACCATTTGTATATGGTAATTATAGTATATTCGTTGCAGAAGTAGCATCTACAGCTAATGAGTGCTTATTATTAGATTATATGATTGAAAATGCTAAGAATAAAAATGAAAAACTATACCTATTGAATCACTATTTAGAATCCTTTAGAACCACAGTATTTAGGCAAGCTATGTTTGCTGAATTTGAAAAGATAATCCACGAGCATTTGGAAAATGGAGGAGCTATAACCGCAGATTATCTATGTGAAATTTATAAGGAACTAAATAGAGTTTATTATGGACCAAATATGGTAATTGATGATGATATTGCAATAGAGTGGGCTAGAATTCCACACTTCTACTATGATTTTTATGTTTTCCAATATGCTACAGGCTTTTCTGCAGCAGTAGCATTATCACAGAAGATTCTTAATGAGGGAGAAGGCGCTGTTTCAGACTATCTTACATTCCTTAAGAGTGGATCTAGTGATTACCCTATAAATGTTTTAAGAAAAGCGGGAGTTGATGTGACAAGACCTGATCCTGTAAATAATGCTATGTTGTTGTTTAAAAAACTTGTAGATGAGTTTGAAGAATTGATTCTACAATAATTAATAATTTATAACGATGTGATGATATCCCCCGCTTCTTTAAGCGGCCGGGTTCCTTATTCTTCAACAGGTGGTGTGTCATAATCACTCACCTCGTTGCAATGGTGTGAAGTAATTGCTAGGCAATTACCTCTGATATTTAAAAGTAGATTTTTCTAATCGTAAAAAAAGAGCTTAGGCTCTTTTTTAATTTAAAGAAATTTACTCTTTAGATTTTCCCAATATACATTATTACTAAGGTTTATTTTATTAATTTTCTTATCAGATATTCTAAGGCTTATATCTATGATATCATCATATCTAAATTCCATACCATCATTAACTATGAGTATTGAATTTTCATACCTAAACTCAGGTTTTATCTGAATAGGTAAGTCTCCAGGTATTACTATACTTGTAGGCAAGGACCTATAAGCCTTTGAGCTAATTGGAGACATCGGAGTTACTTGTAGGGTTTGCATAGTTGGATATATTATACTTCCTCCTGTAGAAAAATTGTATCCAGTACTCCCTCCTGGTGTGGAAATTATTATCCCATCACCGCTAAACTTCTGAAGATGGTTATTATCAATATACATTGTAAGGTGGACCACCTTTGACTTTATACCCTTGATTACAATTTCATTTATACCTGTTAATGTAAAACATTTCTTTTTGGTACAGACAACTGCTTCTACTAGGTACATTTCTTCCCTTGTAAAATTATTTTCAGAATATCTATCAACGAATTCCTTAATATTTGAGGGAGATACTTCTTGGAAGAATCCTAGATGGCCTGTGTTAATTCCTATAAATGGTGTGTCAGGAAACTTATGTCTATGGATAGCTCTTAAAAAAGCTCCATCGCCACCTATGCAGATGTTAAGTTCAGCATTAGAGTTATATTCTTCTGTAGGTTCAAAGCCTTTTTCCTGCAAGATATCGATTAGTTTTATCTTTGTATTTCTGGATTCATAATTTCTATTAGAAATTATATTTATTATTCTATTAGAACGACTCAAGTTAATACCTCCACTTTGTTCGTGTTTTTTCTTTTGAGACCTATAATTGATTCAAATTCTATTATATTATATAATGGGTAAAAAAGTAAGGAGCTTAATATGAAAATATATGATGATAGCGAAAATGTTATAAATTTTAATAATAATGAAATAAATTTGGATCTTGAAAAATTCCTAGACACTCAACAAGTATCAGGAAGACTATTTAGAAGATTATATAAGGAAAAGATGATTTTAGTCAATGGAAAGTTTCAAAGAAAAGGACTAAAGTTAAAAAAAGGTGATAAAATTTCCCTCATAATGGGAGATGAAGTTGAGAGTATAGAGCCTGAAGAAATGAGCCTAAATATTGTATATGAGGATTATGATCTTCTAATACTTAATAAAATACCCAATATAGTGGTACATCCAACAAAATCTCATCAGAATAATACCTTATCTAATGGAATAGCACATTACTTTAAGGAGAATGGAATTAAAAAAAAGATTAGATTCGTTAATCGCCTAGATATGGATACTACAGGATTACTTATAGTTGCTAAGAATTCCTATGCTCATCAACAAATGGCTCTCCAATTTGAGAACAATACTGTAGAAAAAAGATATCTAGCCATTGTAAATGGACTTATGGTAGATGATGAAGGATTAATAGATTTACCCATTGGGAGAGAAGAGGATAAAAGCGTCAAAAAAACTGTAACAGAATCTGGTCAAGAAGCTAGGACAAGCTATAAAGTTATAGAAAGATATAAGTCTGCTACTCTAGTAGAAGTGCAAATCCACACAGGTAGGTCCCATCAGATTAGAGTACATATGGACTACCTAGGTCATCCAATAATAGGTGATAGCCTCTATCATGAAAAAAGCAAATTGATATCTAGGCAGGCACTTCATTCTTATTATCTCAAAGCAAGGCATCCAAGGACTAAAGAGTATGTGGAATTTAAAGCTCCACTACCGAATGATATGGAAAAATTAATAAACCTAATGAAGGATTAACCTTCATTAGGCTCTTTTTTTGGGCTATCTAATAATTTCATAATATCCAGCATCTTAGTTAAATCCTTTAGTTTCTCTTTATCTTTATCACTACTTCCCTCCATAAAAGCATCCATTAAAGAGATGATACTTTCTTTATCGGATAAGATATCTTTATTACGACTAACTTGATTATAAGTAGTTAAAATCTTCTTATATCTATCCATATTAAGGATTAAATCCATTACCATTCCAAGATTTTGTATATTGGAACTTTTTAGTTCTTCCTGCATCACAGATGTAATTTTTTGAAGTCTCTCCTTAGATGATATTTGAAGAGGCCTTATATCTTCCTTTTCATAGCTATTCAGATATTGGGCTGTTTCCATTAGGTGGGTGGTTTTCTCCACAATGGAGATAGACCGACGCATCATATAAGCATATTCAGTAGGTAATAGGGGGTATATTCTTCTGGCTATTTGAAGTTTAGCTTTGGTATATTGAGGGTTAATCTCCATAGTATTCATATAATTTTCTAGACTATGTAATGGTTGATTAGTAATATCTGGATTGTTGTTTTGAAGAAAATATAGCAATAACAATAATAAAGGGGTATCCATTTAAACGACCTCCTAACTCATCATATTTTTAGTATATGTTTAATGAGCCTTAAATGTACTAATAGTGAGTAATATTAGTAAAAATAACTTCATAGATTTAAGCATAGGAACATAATATTAAGAAATCAATACAATAACTTTAAAAGGAGGAATAAATTTGAGTAATAGAGATGAATTTATTAAGTCTATGAAGGAAAATATGCCTGATAAAGACCAACTGAAAGTAGTAGAAAAGCTAGCAGAGGAATACAAAGATAAGAGTGAGGATGAAATATTCTTCGAGATTATTAGAATAAATAAGGAAATGGAAGATGAATTAAGTCCTGAAAAGTATGAGGAAATATTGGGAAAACTTGATAGCATAAGACCATTATTATCAAAGGAACAAAATAAGAAATTAGATTTGGTAATTAATGCACTTAATAATAAGAGGTGATTAAGAAAACAGGCTTTGCCTGTTTTTTTGGTTTTGAAATGAAAGAGTACATATGAAGGAAATGGACTTGCTATAACTAGGGTGTTATAATTGTGTATAAAGTATCCTTACAATAAAGGGGCTTACTATTGATATACACTATTAGAAAGGGTGACAATTATCAAAAGTAAAAAAGCATTAGTACTTATTATTATGCTAGTTATAGCTTTGATATCAGTAACATTTATATATTCAACAAGGAGAGCTGAACCTGAGGTGATTTCTTACAATCTCTTCTTGGAACTACTTAATAAGGGTATAGTAAGAGAAGTTTATGTAGGTCAGGATTCGAAGATAGATATAGTTCTTGAAAATGGAAGAAAGGCTTTAACAGATAATCCTAGAACAGAGGGTTTTAAGGAGGACTTATTACTTAAGGATGTAATAGTCCATGAAAAGGATCTAGAGCTATCAGAAACTATTATGCCTCTCATAATCCTCTTAACTCTAGTAATAATGGTAGTTATCATGAGACGGGGATTATCTAAACAAGCTGAGAAAGAGATGGCAAGTATCACTAAGATGGATGACGATATAGTAGCTATGAATTTAACCTTTGAGGATGTTGCAGGGAACGAGGAAGCAAAACGTTCTTTAGAAGAGATGGTTGATTTTATTAAGAACCCTGAAGACTATGTAAAATTTGGTGCTAGAATGCCAAGAGGAGTTTTACTTTATGGTCCTCCCGGAACAGGAAAGACACTCCTAGCAAAAGCATTGGCTGGTGAGGCACATGTGCCCTTTTATCCTGTATCGGGCTCAGATTTCGTACAAGTATATGCAGGATTAGGTGCAGGTAGAATAAGAGAACTCTTTAAGAAAGCTAGAGGCATGGGTAAATCTGTTATTTTTATAGATGAAATAGACTGTATTGGAAAAAAACGTAAAGGTTCAGATATTGGAGGTAGTGAAGAAGGAGACAGAACACTTAATGCCCTTCTCACGGAAATGTCAGGTTTTAAGGAAAACGAAGGAATAATTGTAGTTGCAGCAACTAATAGAATCGATGTGCTTGATGAAGCCTTATTAAGACCAGGAAGGTTTGATAGGCAAATAGAAGTAGAATTACCTGATATAAATGCAAGATATAGAATATTAAAGCTCCATAGCAACAACAAGCCATTAAGTAGGGAAGTGGATTTAAGAAAATTAGCAGAAGAAACTATTTATTTTAGTGGAGCACGGTTAGAAAGTCTGTTAAATGAAGCAGCTATAATGGCTGTAAAGAACAAGGATGAGAAAATATCAAGAGTCCATATTGAAAAATCCTACTACAAGATACTTGTAGGGGATGAAAAAATGGAGAGAAGTCATATTGATTTAAAGGATAGAGAGATTACTGCTTATCACGAAGCTGGACATGCTCTTATTGCAAGGCTAGTAGATCCCAATAATAGGGTTACTAGGGTAAGCATAATACCTTCAACAAGAGGAGTAGGTGGATTTTCTTTAAATATACCTAAAGATAGGATATATAGAACTAGAAAGGACCTTGAATCAAATATCATGGTTGCCTTAGCTGGAAGAGCCGCAGAAGAAATAATATATGGCAAAGAAAATATAACTACAGGAGCATCTTCAGATTTAGAAAAAGCAACAGAAACCATACTGTCAGTGGTTGGTAACCTAGGAATGGATCAGGAATTTGGATTGCTAAATGTAAATGTTCTATCAAGCATGGGCTTAACAGGAGAAAATAAATTATTAGAAAGATCCTCCCTAATCCTATCCCAGCTCTATAAGGAGACCATAAACTTACTTGAAAACTCCAAAGATTGCCTAGAGAATATAGCAAAAGAGCTTATTATAAAGGAAAGCATCAATGAAGATGATATGGATAGAATATTGAATTTATCGTTACTAGCTCATTAATTAATCAAAAGATTATGAATCTTTTCTTGAAGAAATTTAAAGAATGTAGTATAATAAATATACAAAGTTTCTGCGATGTGCGCGAACTCATTTAATTCAACCGACATATTAGACACGGGTGTCTAAGTTTGGCAGTGGATAACAAGCCTCCTTGAGAGGACGTTAAAAACTGACGACAAGAGTCCCACCTTTCAAAAGGCGGGTGTGAATTAGCTGAGGAAACGGCATTGTGGGAATATAAAAGCCCTTACCCAAGGGCTTTTACATATTTTTTGGCTAATTTTGGCTTAAATAACTTTCCCAATGTATAATAAATACTAAATTAGTTAAAATAATTAATAGCTTGATTTTTCTTAAAAAATAAAGAATGGAGGAGCATTATGGAATTATCAACTAGGGATATTTTAACTAAGAAGATTCTAGATTCACAAGAAATGGTAAGAGATTATGAGGTTTTTTCTAAAAAGGTTGATGATACTGAGCTAGCAGACCTATTTAAGGACTTTGCAGAAGAGTGTGGTATACAAGCTGCAAGCTTAAAAAAAATATTAAATAGTAAGTTTTCTGATAAGTAATTGTGATTATTTAAAGGGTTTTAGGGTAAAAAGGTGTATATATAGGATAGAAAGGGGAGGACCATATGAAATTAAATAAGATTATCGAAGAAAAAAGAAAACAAATGGAAAGAGAAAAGAAAATGGAAACCGCAAAGAATGTTGCTGTAGGTACAGCTATAGGAACAGCCCTAGGAGCTGCAGCAGGACTATTATTTGCGCCAAAATCTGGTAAGGAAACAAGAGATGAGTTAGCTAATAAATCGAAGGAAGTAGTAGAAAACGTTAAACAAACGGCTACTGAAGGTATCGAAGCATCTAAGGAAATGACTGAGAAGGTTAAGAATGAAGTTAAACACAATTTAGAAGAACTAAAAGCAAAGAAAAAAGACAAAGTAGAAGAAATTGCAGAGGATGTAGAAGAAATAACTGATCAAGTTGGAGAAGGTATTGCAACTGTTGGTGAAGTACTTGAAGAAACAGCAAAAGATATAAAGGATGAGTTGGAAAAATAAACGAATCTATAAGGAGGAATAGTCATGGGCGCTACTCTTACTGTACAGGATTTGTTTAAGTTGATACTGTTCTTATTGGGAATAGGAGCGTTGACCTATTTAATTATGATATTAAATAACTTTAATAAAATATTAAAGACAGCTAGAGAAACAGTTGAAGCCAACCAAAAGGAAATAGATCTTACTATTAAACAACTCCCTGAAATATCTGTGAATGTAAATGCCATAACTAAAGAAACAAAGATTGCTCTTGAGAACATAGAGCCTGAATTAAGTGGATTGCTCAAAAATGTAAATTCCATATCTAATAGAGTAGAAGGTATCGCAGGAGTAATAGATGATACTACACATAAGGTAGGAGACACAGTATTTAATGTATCAGATAGCATTTCGGAAACTGCCGATGCATTTAGATTTAATGCAAGAAATGTTAACGAGTATCTAGAGATAATAAGAGAGGTATTTGATTTTATTAAAATGGCTATACAAAAACATTGAGTTATAAAAGAACCCAAGCCATGGGTTCTTTTTGAATTATTTATAAAATTATTGATTATAATCCAAATATTGCTATACTAAATATACAGATAATATTAAGTATTTTGAGAGGTAATGAGATGAAAAAAGTGAAGTTTATCATAAATCCATCGTCTGGTAGACAGTTAATGGAAAAGAAAATAGATCAATTATGTAAATTGCTTTTAGATAATGGCTATATTGTCGGTAAGTTTTTTACAGGGCAAAAATATGATGCCATGATGGAGGCTAAAGAGACTTGTAGTGGAGACTTTGACTATATTATAGCTTGTGGTGGAGATGGAACTGTTAATGAAGTGGTTAAAGGGATTATGATAAGTGACAGAAAACTACCCCTAGGAATTTTAGCTAGTGGAACTGTTAATGATTTTGCAAATTATCTTAATATACCGAAGAATGTAAATGATTTTTTTGATATGATCTTGAATGAAAATATAGTTCAAATTGATGTTGGAAGGGTTAATGATAACTATTTTGCAAATGTAGCTGCTGGAGGACTTCTTACAAATGTAGCCTATCAGGTTCCAGTAGAGATGAAGACTCTTTTAGGCAGAAGTGCTTATTATTTTGAGGGAATAAAAGAATTAACTATGCAAAATTTGGACCCGATAAAAGTTAAGATAACAAGTGAGGAGTACAAGAGTGAAGAGGAAATTTTGCTTTTTATAATCTCAAATAGCTCTTCAATTGGAGGATTTAAAAAATTAGCTCCTAAAGCAGATGTTATGGATGGACTTCTCGATGTAATTGTTATTAAGAAATCAGCCATAAGTGATATAGCTAATATATTCTTAAATGTATTGACAGGAGACCATATAAATCATCCTAATGTAGTATATTTTAAGACAAAGTCAATTATCATAGATTGTAAATCAAAAGTACCAATAGATATAGATGGAGAGTATGGTGGCCTTCTTCCAGCTGAATTCCAAGTAATTCCTAAGGGATTGAAAATATTTGTCCCAGGAGGTATTTATGGAATATAAATCAAGAGACTATGTAGAAAATATTGAATTGTATCTTCGAAAGATAGATTATATTATAAGAAAAAAGGGTAGAGAAATACTTCAGGACTATAAAATGACTATCCCTCAGTTTACAGCTTTACAAATTATAATAAATAATGAAGATATAACCATTGGGGAATTAAGTCAGAAAATGAATCTTGCCTGTAGCACCATAACTGATTTAGTAAGTAGAATGGAAAATACTGAATTAGTTTTAAGGAAAAAAGATGAAAAGGATAAGAGGGTAGTAAGGATAGAAGTTTTAGATAAGGGTCATGAAATACTACATTTAGTGATGGAAAAACGTAGAGATTATTTAAGCGAAAAGCTAACTGATATAGATTCAGAGAACAAACACGCTTTAAATGATGCTTTGGAAAAATTATTTGATGCAATGAAAGAGTAAAGAGTAATAAAACAGAGGGTGTATAATATGAAATTACTTAATAATAGATATAGTATTAATAATTCCATAAAGAATCAATTTAATAATGAAGAGTATATTATAAGAGATTTAATGGATAAAGAAAACACCAAAAGACTAAGGGTGCTTCAAAGAGAAAGAGATCCCAAGGCAGTAGAATGGTGTGAAAAAAATTTCATATGGCTCTCTCTAATTAAACATAAAAACCTGTTAGATAGTGAATCATTTGGAGCAATAGAAACTATAAATCTGAAGAAAATTAATAATCCAATATATTATTTAGTAACTGGATATAGTGACTTACCGAAAATGGCAGAAGCAATAATAAAATCTAATCTTGAACATAGAATTAGAGTCTTATTAGAGATTATGAATACAGTTGATTATATTCATTTTAGAGGCTTTGTTATTAAGTATCTTAGTCCTGATAATATTTTGTATTCAAAAGATAGTATAAAGTTATCTTCTTTAGCAAGGATTATGGAAATGAATACTAAGTCGTATTATAATGAATTCGTGGCCTTTATGGCACCTGAAGTGCTTATGGACAAGGACAAAGTTGACTATAAGGCAGATTATTATTCAATAGGAATGCTAATGAAGTATTTACTGTATGATGACAATATCATTGATAAAACCAATATTAACTACATTTATGAAGATGACTTAAATAACTCTCAAAAACTGCTTTTAAATAATATCATTGATAATTTAACTATAAAAATTCCACAGGAAAGAACCATGTCTCTTAGAGATATTATCAATTCAATAATTGATGCATTTGATATTGATATAGAATTTGATTTGAAGTCTGAAAGAGATAGACTCTTTTTTAAAATACGACTAGTTGGACTTAATAATGAATTGGATACACTCCTAAAAGAAGATAATGAAATATTAGAAAACACTAATAATTATAAAGGATGCTTAATTAGGGGAGGAAATGGCGTTGGAAAGAAAAGGTTAATTGATGAATTTGTCTTTAGGATGAGAATTAGAGGAAGAGATGTCCTAACCTTTAATTCAACAGAAAACGATATATTAGGGGTAAGCGTGATTACAAGATTTATTCAGGCAATTGAAGCCTATAAAAATCGATTTCTAGTAGGTACACAATTAGATGTACAAGCTTCCCTTAGTGATTACATGGAAAAGGATCTTTACTTGACCAATAAGGTGGATAAATATGATCTTTTCATAAAGGTGTTTAATGATATAAATGAGATTTCAAAGAAAAACAACCTTTATATTGTTATCAAGCATTTTGACAAGACAAATGACATATTTGTAGAACTTATAGATTATTTATTGAATTGTTTTAATAGGAATTCGGTTTACTTAATAATAGGTCTAAATGATAATTGTAATAGATATAGTGACCGTATTAACAAATGGATTGGCGATAATTTAGTAAGAAATATAAGCTTAAGTTTATTTAACTTAAATGATACGGGGAATCTGGTAAAAGAAACCCTAGGAATTAATTATGTTCCAGTAAGATTATCTCGAGAACTATTTATAAATAGCAAGGGGAATCCAGGCTTAATCCGATTTTTTTTGAGGGATTTATATGATAGAGAAGAATTGTATATGGATGAGAGAGGATTTTGGGAACTAAGAAATCATGATTTATCTAAACTTAAATTACCTTCTTCATATACAGAGATAATCGATACTCAGTTAATGAAATATGATAGTAAAACCATAGAAGTAATTGAAGTTTTAAGTGTTTTTCAAATTCGGGTTACTAAACAAACTATAAAGAAGATTATAAATACTAAATTAAGAATAATAACATCAATTATTGATGAACTGTTACTGGATGGAATAATAGAAACTGAAATTAATGATGACATTATTTATTATCGACTTACTAGCGATGAAATGAGCTTAAGGGTGTATTCTGGTATTCCATTAGAAAAAAGAGAAAGTATGCATTTAACTGTGGCTAATTTACTAATGGGCCTATACTCTTCTCGGATGTATAAGGTTATAGATGAAATAGTCCATCATCTTACTAAGGCAAATAAACCTAATATTGCTATAGGATGTCTTATTAAAGAAGCTGAAAAGTTAGACAGAAAAACAGACTTAATATCTATTAATTTATGGGAAAAGGCCTTTGATTTAGCTAAGGATACAGATTGTAAAGATATTTTAAAAATTCTTGATAGCCTTACTTATATTTATGAAGAAAGAGGAGAAACGGAAAAGACCGAATATTATAATAATATCTTGCTTAAGAGATCTGAAGCAATAAATAATCAGGAATATAGAATTAAAGCTATAAGTTACCACTCAAATATTTTAATGAAAAAAAATAAGATTAAAGATGTTCTAGTCTTAATACAAGAGTTAAAACACCTATCTGTAGATTGGGATAGTCATAATGCCATGATTGAAGCATTGATTATTGAAGGAAAAACCCTTTCATACATGAATGAAGAATCCAAAATGATTGATGTTCTTAAAGAGGCAGAGAGGCTGGTTTATAAATATAAAATGAAATCCTACCTGGGAAATATATATAATCTTTATGGTATCGCATATAACATGATTGGAGATTATGAGAAGTCCATAGACTCATATCAAAAGAGTATAGAATTTTTTATGAAAAGCTTCAACCAATCTGGCGTGGTCAAACCAATAAATAATTTGGGATTTCTATATAGTTCAATTGATAATGTAGACAAATCATTAGAATATTATGAAATGGCATTGGAAATTGCAAAGAAACATGGAAGTATCTCATCACGTTGTGTATTTCTAAATAATTTAGGTGAAACCTATTATAATAAGTTGGATTATGACCAAGCAAGAAAGTATCTAATGGAAGCTAAAAAGCTTGCTGAGGATATTAATGATATTAAAGACTATTTTTTAAGTATCATTATCTTAGGTCTTATTGATTTAGATACTAATAATTTTGATTCGGCTTATAAGAAATTTCTTTACCTGGAAGAATTAAATACTAGAAATCCAATTATTGAAGGTGAAATAAAATCAACCTATGATAGTTTTCTAGGGTCTTTTTATACTATGATAGGAGATTTCAATAAAGCTGAAAAGAGTATAGCAAATGCAATAGAGTTTTATAAAGAAAATGGTATACGAGAGTTGCTTAAATCCAAAAGCAATCTAGCAGTCTTAAGAATTCTGAAGAATAGGCTTATCGATAAGGATGAGATTTATTCTATATTAAATAGTTATTCAAAAACTGGCTTTATCTATGATTATTTGAAATTCATATTGGTAATAGCTAAATACTCCTTAATCTTTAAAGATTTGAATTTTGCTAAAGACCTTTATAGAAGGTATTATGGGCTTAGAGAGAAGGCAAATTCGGAATTCCTAGATGCATGGGCCCAGCTAATAGAAAAGCTTATTAAGGGTGATAAATCATCTTTATTGAAGGTAGAGAAGAGTATCTATAATTCCCATTCCATGGCAAGATTATTTAAGGATACTGATATTAGAGTTTATTTAGCTAATGTCTATTATGATAAGGGATGGTACTTACAGTCCTTGAGATCTTATTTTAAAGCATTAGATTGTTTATACACTATGACTAGGTTTGTAGATTTAAAAGAACATAAGAATAGAATATTTAATACTAAGAATACACAAATCATCGAGAATAGGATTAGGCTTATACTAGAGGCTAGACTTAAGAAGGATTTATCGGATTATCCTATTAGACAAGGAAAACCAGACCAAAACACTCTACTTGAGACGGCTTCTCTAGTAAATTGTCTATCAAATGAAGAATATTATCATGTCTTTTATAAGGACTTTAGGAATGTTGAAATAAGAGACCTTAATAGTCTACTTATGCAACTTGGGGATAACTACAATGAAAATCTTGATATGATACTTAGTTTTTTGGCTAATGAAACCATGGCAGAAAGAGGTATGATAATACTAACCGATGGTGCTAGTGGGGAACTTCATGTTGCATCAACTACGGTTAATAACGATTTTAAGTTGCCAAATGATGCTATACTACTAAATTCCTTGAGAAATAGGGAAGCCTTGTTATATAGTAGAAACCTGAAGGAAGAAGTGGCTAGTAGTCATTTGCAAGAAATTATTCCTAAGGAGCTTACAGCCTTTATTTGTATTCCTATAACTTCTTATAAGAGAAATATGATGAAGGAGCTAAGTCGAAGAAGGTGGGATACAATCCAAGATAATCAATTATTTGGATATTTATATTTAGAATCATCAAATCTACTAAACAGATTTGACAAGAAAAGATCTAATTTGGCTATGAGCTTGAATAGTGTACTTTATTTAAATATTCAAAACAATAGGATGATGAAAATATCCATAAATGATAAGGTTACTGGAACCTACACAAGAAAGTATTTGGAGGAGAGACTGGACTCATTGTTGGATATATATAGGAGGACAAACAGCTCATTTTCTTTACTAATGGTGGATATAGATAGATTTAAATCAATCAATGATACTTATGGACATATGAAGGGTGATAAGGTCTTAGGTCTTGTTGGAAAAATCATCATGGATTCAGTTAGGGAATCAGATATAGTAGGAAGATATGGTGGAGA
This sequence comes from uncultured Tissierella sp., assembly GCA_964590735.1. Classification (GTDB taxonomy): domain Bacteria; phylum Bacillota; class Clostridia; order Tissierellales; family Tissierellaceae; genus Tissierella_B. The sequence continues at coordinate 5,093 of CAZPZN010000013.1, read as the reverse complement.
AGAGTTTTTAGTAGTTTTAAATAATAGTAGATATGACAATGCTGTAAAGATAGCCGATAAAATTAGAAAGAATATAGAAAGTGCTTTAATGCCAGGAATTGAACGTAGTATAACCGCAAGCATTGGGGTATCTCATTATCCCCTTCATAGCGCTTTTAAGGATGAATTAATAATAAAAGCTGACCAAGCTTTGTATTATGCAAAGGAGGTTATGGGGCGAAATAAGTGTGTTGAATGGTTTTCTGGTATAGATTCCATCTTAAGTAAGTCCAATAAATTAACTGGCATAATAACTGGTGATTATATAAAAGATAATAATAATTTGTCAGCATTAGTTGACATTTGTGAGCTTATAAAGGAAAATAAGTCATATGAGGAAAAGGTTGAATTTTTTCTTGATACAATTTTAGAAGCTGTAGGTGGAGAATATGCTTCATTACTTACTAGTAAATCAAATGTTCTTAGCAAAAAAAGAGATTTAGATGACTGGGCAACTTCATATACAATAAATCTCAACCTCTTAGATAGCATATTGGAGTCTAAGGAGGGAAAATATTTTATTGACTGGGAAAAACCAGAGCGAGATGATGACAGTAATAATATTTTAGAATGGTTGTCGGTACTGGTAGTACCGCTTATAAAGGAAGGTAATATAAAGGCAGTTCTATATATTACCGTTTCAGCAAAGGAGAAGGAATTCGAAGCAAGAGATTTAAATCTATGTAGTGTTTTATCTAATGTATTTGCAGGGACAATATAGGGAGGAGTGATTGCATGGCAGCGACGATTAAAGATGTAGCAAAATTAGCAGAAGTATCTATTTCAACAGTATCAAGGGTAATAAATGAATCAAAGCCTGTTAGCCCTGAAGCTAGAAGAAGAGTTTTAAAGGCAATTGATGATTTGAGTTACAAACCAAATGAAATCGCAAGAAGCTTGGTTACTAAAAAATCCAACCTAATAGGAGTAATAGTAGACGATATTGGTAACTCCTATGTAGCACAGATTGTTAGAGGTATTGAAGAGATTGGTCGTATGTACAAATACGATATATTATTGTGTTCTAGCTATGGTGATGAAGGAACAGAACTAAGATTAATGCAGTTACTAATGCAAAAACAAGTAGAGGGTATAATTATAGTTTCTGAAATTGAAACTTTGAATGTTGCAGAAAGTATAAGTAAATACAAAATACCATTTGTATATCTAAATAGATTCTATGAAATACTAAAGACTCCTACAGTAAAAATTGACAATGAACTTGCTAGTACTACAATGGTAAAGCATCTTCAAGAATTAGGACATAAGAATATACTCTATATTACTAACGAAGAGAATATTGAAAAAACTGTAGAAAAGTATAAGGTTAAAGGTTTTAAGGATACAATGGAATCTGCTGGATTAACCCCGCTTATATACAATGTAGCTGGGTACAAGCTTGAGGATTCATATAAACTTGGCGGAGAAATCCTAGAAACAATAGAGAATAATAAGATAACAGCAGTATATTGTTGCCAAGATGAAATAGCATTAGGTTTAATAAATTATCTTTATGATAACAATATAAGAGTTCCTGAAGAAATTTCAGTTGTAGGATATGGAGATATAAGTTTATCATCTATTTACAGACCAGAACTTACGACTATAAAGGAACCTTATTATGATCTAGGTGCCGTAGCAATAAGAAGAATTTTAAAAGAGATAAAAGGTGAAATAGTTGATGAGCAGACGATAAAACTTCCAGTACAACTAATGTTAAGAGAAAGTGCTATACAAATAAAATGAGTTAAATGTTGAAGCTTAATATATTTAAAAAAGAACAGAACTTTTAGCCAATGCTAAAAGTTCTTTGTCCGAACACGAGAGGTAAAATTATGATAATAGAATTTATAAGATCTTTTATATTGGTTTTTGCAGCAGAGTTAGGTGATAAGAGCCAATTGATTGCCATGACTTTTGCAACACAGTATAAAATTAAGGACGTACTATTTGGGGTAGTCTTGGGTGTAGTGGTTAACCATGGGCTAGCAATTACTCTAGGGAATGTTCTATCAAAGATAATACCTATGAATCTAATTCAAATTATGGCTGGTTTCCTTTTCATAATCTTTGGTTTAAATGCTCTAAAAAGTAGTGAAGATGAAGAAATTGAAGATAAAAAATGTTTTAGCCCCATAGCTACTGTAGCATTAGCTTTTTTTATAGGAGAACTAGGTGACAAAACACAACTAACAGCAATGACTTTGTCAGCAGAAGCACAGTTCCCGCTGATAATTTTGATAGGTACTACACTAGGTATGGTATCAACCAGTGGTTTTGGTATATTTATAGGAAGTAAAGTTGGGGATAAGATACCAGAATTATTTATTATGATTGCTTCATCTCTTTTATTTATAGTCTTTGGAGTATCAAAGGTGATAACGACTCTACCAGATACTTATTTAACCCCTATAAATATTACATTCTTTATAGTATCTATATTTTTTATTGAACTTTTTTTAATAAGAAATCTCATTTTGAAAAATCGGGCAAGAAAATCTCTATCTCCACTAAAGGAGCTAGCGGACAAACTTTATGTTCAGACTCAGATCTTAAAAGAAACACTAGATAGCATTTGTCTTGGGGAGAGTATATGTGGTACTTGTACTGGAGTAGGTTGTCTGTTAGGTTATATAAGATTCATATTGAAAGATGCAAGAGAAAATACTAACTATTATGATTCTTTTTCTGTTGATATGAATAAGCTGATTAGAAAAAATTATGATAAGGATAAAGTATTAGAGGCGCTTATGTTAGTAGTTTCAGATTTTGAGGAATTTGGATGGGAATTTAAAGAGGACTTCGTATTGGTTAAGGTAAAGGATGCATTAGAAATGGTGTTATTCGGAAGTTCAGTTCAAAGAACTGACACTATTGAGAAGTATGTAGAAAATATAGATAAAATAGATAGTAAAATAGGTGTCTCATTTAAACAGAGATTTATATAGGATAAAGGGGTGAAACTATGGCTTCAAAATTTATTAAAATTCTTTTAGTTGATGATCATTTACTGGTAAGAAGAGGGATAAGAATGATAATAGAGTCAGAAAAATCTCTAAAGGTAATAGATGAGGCTAGCAATGGAAATGAGGCTATAGAGAAGACCCTTTTATTGAAACCAGAGATAGTTGTGATGGATATCAATATGCCCGATTTAAATGGACTTGATACTCTTAAAAAGATGAAGGAAATGCGTGTAAATAGTAATATTATCATATTAACTGGACAACCTAATAAAGAAAGTATTATATCTGCTACTAAAATTGGAGCAAGAGGATATTTATCAAAGGATTGTGAACCTTCAAGTTTAATTAAAGCTATATTTAGGGTTTCTGAAGGACAAAGTTATTTGGATTTAAAGGTGACTAATCTATTAAATAGTAAGGATAAGCAAAAGAAAGAAAGCCAATTAACCTTTGACAAGATAGGTACATTATCAAAAAGAGAGTATGAAGTCCTTATGCTTTTGTCTAGTGGATTGAATAATAAAATGATCGCTGATGAATTATACATAAGTGAAAAAACTGTAAAGAATCATGTAACTCAGATTTATAAGAAGCTTGAAGTAAATGATAGAGTACAAGCGGCATTATTTGCATACAATAATATTAAGTAGAATTAAAAAAATCCCACTTTAACTAGATTCAGGGGATTTTTTTATGCTGCTTTATCTATTTTCACATCAAATGAAATAGGAATTCTAAGTCATTTGGGGGAATTTTTGCTATTTTCTAAAATATGATCTTTAAATGTTTCGCCTAAAGGAGGAAGTTGTCTATTCTTGTGATAAACAAAGTAAAATTCTCTTTCAATATTTAAATCTTCAATATATAAAGCTTTAATTTTATCTAATTGAATTTCATTGCTAATCATCTTCTCCGAAACTATACTTACACCAGCGCCTAATGTAACTAATTCCTTGATACAATCTGGATCTTCAATATATGCAATAACTTTAAGGTCTTCAAGGTCTATACCTTTTCTTTTAAACCACTTTTGTAAGGCCTCTCTGGTTCCTGATCCTTCTTCTCTTAATATAAAGTTTGATTTTAGAAGCTCTTTGATATTTATAGTGTCGAAGTTATTAAGGTCTTCTCTAAAATCTAGTGGAGTAATAAGAACCAGCCTATCATTCATTATCTTTAAATATTCCAAATTATTATTTCCAAACTTTGCACCTACAATTCCAAAATCGTAGTCTCCATCTATAATGGAATTTATAACTTGTTTTGAGTCGTTTTCTAAAATAGTAAAGGTAACATCGGGATACTTCTTTAAGAAGCTACTCATGATCTTTGGTAATAGATGCTTTCTTGGAACAGAACTGGAAGCTATCTCTAGATGTCCTTGGATTTGACCCTTAAACACGTCTAGTTCAAACTTAGTCATTTCAAAGGAATTTAGTATATTGAGAGCATTTTTATATAAGAGGGTACCAGCCTTAGTTAGGCTAATTTTCTTACCCATACGATTAATGAGAATAGTACCTAATTCTTTCTCAAGATTCTGTATATGGTTAGTAACAGTCGGTTGTGTTATGTATAATTTTTCTGCAGCTTTTGAAAAACTCTTTAACTTTGCTACGTTTACAAAGGTTTCTAATTGCCTGAAATCCATATGCGACCTCCATTCAAATTATAGTATCCCTATGATTATATCAAATTGTCGAATAAACTCAAATAAAAGTTTTGAATTATCCCCTTATTATGGGATTTAGGAGTTTTTTACTTCTAAGTAACCAACACTAAAGCAAAGTTTTGGGCTATCTACCCATCGATGCAATGGTGTTAAGAAATTGCTAGGCCATTAGCTCTGATATATAAAAAGGCTAATATTAGAGTAAAAGACTAATACTTAGATGGGATAAAGATAAAAATGAAAAGTTAAAGATAAGTACTATAATGTAAGAACATTAATAGTTAATAGAGAAATAAAAAAACGTAAAAATATCGTTGACAAAGTAATCAAGAGATGGTAATATAGTAAAAGTCGGCTGTGACATTTAAGAAATAAGCTTCAAAAAAGAACTTAAAAAACTTAAAAAAACATGTTGA
>CAZPZN010000012.1:0-29977 GCA_964590735.1 uncultured Tissierella sp. | reverse complement strand
TATCTAGAGCTGGTAAATAAACTGCAATAGGTTTCATAGCAGATCCTGGTTGTCTAGCAGAGTCTGTAGCCCTGTTTAATATTCTTTGACCCTCAACATCTCTACCTCCAACTATAGCTTTTATATGGCCTGTTCTATAATCTAATACTGTGGTTGCTGATTGAGGTTGAACTATGCCGTCTTTAGCAATATAAAAGAATTTGTTATTGACCAGCATATTATCATTTTCAATTCTATAGAAGTCATCATTCTTATCTAGATATGCTTTTGATATTCTTATAGACTTATCATCATTAATAGTAAATTCCCCTTCAGGTATAACTATAGAACCAACCGTATGGGTTACTAAGTTCTTTCTTTCATCAATTGTGTAGTAATCCCCAACATCGATATGTTTAGGATAAGGGGTAAGTTTCCTATTATTTATGACCACATCCCCATTTTCTTCAAGAGTAAATGTTCCATTCTCTATTATTAAGCTATAATCTTCGGTCATTAAGTTTGGCTTATTATAGAAGATTAGCTTTCCTTTTTCATCCAATACATTTCCTGCACCATTTAAGTTCCAATCTACAAGTATAGGTCCTCTAATATTAGCAGTATTACCTACAAGTATTTCAGTAAAGTTATTATATATGTCCTCAAGTTGCTTTTGCATTTCTATATCTATAGTGGCATATATAGTCAATCCGCCTGCAAATAGAAGGTTTTCAGCTTCTTCACCTGTATATCCTAATTTATCTTGGAGTGCTTCTTTTACTGTAGTTTTTACATAATCTGTAAAGTATGATGTTATATCTGCGTTTTTCTTCTCTTCAGGCTTTAAACTTGCTCTCATATCTAAATTGATTGCCTCATCGTATTGAGCTTGGCTTATCTTTTCTAAATCTAGCATCTTTTTTAAAACCAATTTCTGTCTTTCTACAGAAGTTGGGTTGAAAACTAGCATATATCTAACGCCTAAAACATCTATTTGTCCAACTTCATAATGTTTATTTGGGTCGTAATCTTCAGGGTTAATTCGCATATATGGTTGATAAATATTAGGACCCTTTACGATTCCTGCTATTAAGGCTGATTCTGCAATAGTAAGTTGACCTACATCCTTGGAAAAATAAGTACGGGCTGCTTCTTGCACACCATATGCATTCTGACCAAATGAGGATCTATTTAGGTATGCTTCAAGGATTTGATCCTTTGTAAGGACCCTCTCCATTTTTACTGCTAGATATGCTTCAGTAATTTTTCTTGTCCAACTTACTTCATTTGATAGGTATAGATTTCTAGTAAGTTGTTGTGTTATGGTAGATGCACCACGAAGATTTCCAGATTTAAAATTATCTGCAATTGCAGCCATAATACCCAAGGGGTCTACTCCAATATGTTCATAAAATCTTTCATCTTCTATTGAGATAAATGCATCTAGTAGATGTTGTGGCATTTGACTTAAGTGTACAACTGTTCTAAACTCAGGTGCTTGTATCTTTTCTATAAGATTGCCGTTAATATCTACTATATTTGAAGTTTGTGCTAAGCTAGCATTTATATTTGACGGATCTATTTCTGGGGCGTCCTTGACAATGGATAGGGCTACTCCGCCTAGGGCACCTCCTGCTAACATACCTGCGATTATTAATATAACTATAAGTATTTTTAAACCTTTAAACACTGTAAATTCTCGCTTTCTTTTCTTTTTTTTATCCTTATTTTCATCTGACATTAGTTACCTCCTAATAATGTAAATAAATTAAGACTCTACAGATAAACATAATATATTATAACATATATAAATTGCAATGTTAACATTTAAAGAGTTACAGTATAGTTACAAGCTAGAGTGGATAAATTACTCAAAAAATGATATACTTATTTTAACAATAAATGGCGGTGATAAATTGAATGATCAAGCATTAGAGCGGGTTTTAATAGTAGGTGTAGAGCTTCAAAAAGATGAAATAGATATAGATACTTCTATGGATGAGCTACAAGAACTAGTTAAAGCAGCAGGAGGCATAGTTATTTCTAGGGTGATACAAAGAAAGGAAGGCATTCATCCTGCTCATTTCATTGGTAAGGGAAAGGCAGAAGAGATAAGACATTATTGTGATGAACTGGAAATTTCTACTGTTGTATTTAACGATGAATTAAGCGGGGCACAACTTAGAAATTTAGAAAAGTTAATAGACAAGAAGATCATTGATAGGACCAATTTGATTCTGGATATATTTGCAACAAGAGCAAAAACATCAGAGGGTAAGCTTCAGGTTAAATTAGCTCAATTAAAGTATAGACTACCAAGACTTATTGGTTATAGTGATTATCTTTCTAGAACAGGCGGGGGTATAGGTACCAGAGGCCCTGGAGAACAAAAGCTTGAAACTGACAGAAGACATATTCTTAAAGAAATCAATAATATTGAAAATCAGCTCAAGGAAGTTGAACAAGTTAGAAGCATAAAGAGAAAGCAAAGAGAGGAGTCAAGTCTACCTATTGTAGCTCTTGTAGGATATACCAATGCTGGTAAATCTACACTTCTTAATGGCTTAATCGAATTTAATGATGACACACAAGAGAAGAAAGAGGTCTATGTTGAGGATATGCTATTTGCTACCCTAGACACTTCTTTAAGGCGTTCAAAACTACCTAATGGACAAATTTTCTTGCTTACGGATACCGTAGGATTTGTATCCAAGCTTCCTACAAGACTTATTGAAGCCTTTAAAGGTACCTTAGAGGAGGTAAAGTATGCTGATTTACTCCTTCATGTTGTAGATGCTTCTAGTGAAAATTTGGATATACAAATCAATACTACCTTAGATATTCTTAAGGACCTTAAAGTATTGGATAAACCAATGATATTTGTATTCAATAAGATGGATAAGGTAGATATTCAGAGTCTAATATATGATCATAAATTAGTAGAAAATAAAATATTTATATCAGCTAAGAATAAGGTGAATTTAGAGGACCTTATGATCCTTATAGAAGACTTGTTACCTCAGCTTTTTCGAAAGGTAGACTTACTAATTCCCTATACACACCAAAATGTAGTTAGTTACTTTATGAATAACTATGAAGTAAGTAAAATGGAGTATAAGGAAGAAGGAACTGAGTTATCTTTAGTAATTAATCAAATAGACTACGAAAGATACAAGGAATATATATTAGATTAGATGGTGATAGTTTGAAGGAAATTTATCGTACAGTTAAAGGTTTTGGTGAAGATGAAATAATAATTAATAAATCTAGATTTATTGGATATGCTTCACCTATAGAATCAGAAGAAGATGCTCTAGACTTTATTGAAATGATTAAAACTAAGCACAGGGACGCTACCCATAATGTTTATGCATATGTATATGGTGAGGATTCAAATATTCAGCGGTTTTCTGATGATGGTGAGCCATCTGGAACAGCTGGTATCCCAGTATTGGAAGTGATTAAGAAAGAAGACTTAAGGAATCTTGTTATAGTCGTTAGTCGCTATTTTGGTGGGGTTAAACTTGGTGGAGGAGGATTGATTAGGGCCTATACAAAGTCAGCTAAAATAGGTCTAGATGCAGGTAAAATTGTAGATATGACCCTGCATACAAAATTAAGTATAATCATACCATATACTCTTTTAGGAAAGTTTGAAAACTTTTTGAGTGTTTCTAATTATAAAGCCGAAGATATGATTTACAAAGAGGAAGTTGAAATCCTTATATACCTTATGAATATGAAAATGGAAAGCTTTATAGAGGACGTAATGAATCTATCAAATGGTCTAGCAGAAATAACCAGCCTAGAGGAGAAACATCTTCCGGCTATAGATGGGACAAGAATTTATTAACATATATATTATTGGGTATAAAGACAAAAGATAAATACAGGAGGGTGATAATAGATGAGTATTAAACAAGAAATGATGGATAAGAAAGTATGGGCTGTAGTAGGTGTGACGGGAAAGAAAGAGAAGTGGGGATATAAATTATATAAAATCCTTAAAGACCACAATTATGAAACCTATGGAGTAAGTCCAAACTATGATGAAATTGAAGGAGATAAGATATATAAGTCTTTAAAAGACCTACCAACTAAAATTGACGTGGTAGATATGGTGGTTTCACCTAAGATATCTATAAATACCCTTGATGAAGTAAAAGAAGCAGGAATTGAATATATCTTTTTCCAACCAGGTACCTATAATGATGAAGTTGTAGCCAAGGCTGAAGAGCTGGGACTAAAATATCTAATAGGTGATTGCGTATATGCTACCTTAAGAAATGAAAAATAGGCCCTTGGCCTATTTTTTTTTGAAGAGTTCGAATATGCCAACAAAGAGTAGAAAAATGGCAAAATATATCCTTAGTCTGTTTTCCTCAATTAAGTTAGCGATTATTGCTCCTATTACAGCACCAACAAGGCCACCTATTATAATCCATTTGTTTTTATCTAAATCTAAGTTACCCTCTTTTTTATGGGTAATAAGTGCGATGATTGAAATTGGTATAAAAACAAATAGATTTACCCCTTGTGCTGTTAGCTGATTTATATTTTGGAAGAGTACAAGGGAAGGAATTAGAATCACCCCTCCACCTATGCCCATACCACTTATTATTCCAGAAAATAATCCAATTATTATAAGTATCATTTAAATATCATCCTTATAGCAGTGTAGATTATTACACAGCCAAATACCTTTCTAAGAATTTTGTTTGGAATTTTTTTAAGGACCTTAGCCCCTATAAAGCTTCCAACAAGCCCACCTGCCATAACATATAGGCTTATTTTAAGTGGAATAGTTCCATTAATGAAATATACTATTGTAGAAATTATACTAATGGGAAGGATGATAGAAATAGCAGTAGCGTGAGCTTTATAATCCTTTAAGCCTAAGAAAAAGACCAGGGCTGGAACTATAATCATTCCACCACCAGATCCAAATATGCCATTTATAATACCTGTAACAAGTCCAAGTAAGACTAGCTTTAAATTATTTTTATCCATAAGGAACCCCTTTTATGATATAATTAAAAATTGCATACATACTATTAATTTCACCAAATAATAATTAGATATACATAAGTGGAGGGATATTAATGGATAAGATAGATAAAGTGATAGAAGATCTTGTGATTTGGATGCAAGATACTGTTAATAGCGCATCTGCAAAAGGAATGGTATTTGGATTAAGTGGAGGAATAGACTCAGCAGTTATTGCAGGTCTAGCAAAAATTGCCTTTGGAGATAATTGCCTAGGGATTATAATGCCCATCAATAGCAATCCTGAAGATAAAGCTCATGCTAAGTTAGTAGCAGAGAGTCTAAATTTAAAAACAGAGTTAGTAGATTTAAGTGCTACTTATAATTCATTAGTTCAGGCGACAGGTCTCGATTCAGAAAATAAAATGGCAAAAGCCAATATAAAACCAAGGCTTAGAATGACTACCCTATATTATTATGGTCAGCATAACAATTATCTTGTATCAGGTTCTAGCAACGCTTCGGAATACTTTGTTGGATATTTTACTAAATATGGGGATAGTGGTTCAGATTTGTTACCCCTAGTTGACTTTGTAAAATATGAAATCATTGAATTAGCTCGAGCTTTAAATATTCCAGATGTAATTATCAATAAAAAACCTTCTGCAGGTTTATGGGAAGATCAAACGGATGAAGATGAAATGGGATTTGGCTATGATCTACTAGATAGATATATAAAAACTGGTCAGGGACCAGAAGAAATAATTAAGAAAATCAATAGGATGAATGAAGTAAGTGACCATAAAAGAAAATTTGCCACCATATTTAGACGAAATCCTTAAAATCTATTGAAATAATAAGAACATATGCTAAAATAGAATAGCAATAAAACAAAGGAGTGAAAATACATGGCGGGACATTCCAAGTGGAATAATATTAAAAATAAAAAAGGTAAAGAAGATGCAAGACGTGGAAAGATATTTACTAAATTAGGTAGATATATAATGGTAGCAGCAAGAGAAGGTGGACCTGATCCTGACTATAACGCAGCTCTTAAAGCAGCTATCGAAAAAGCAAAAGCAGAAAATATGCCTAATGATAATATAGATAGGGCTATAAAAAAAGGTTCTGGAGAATTAGGAACAGATTTATTTGAAGAGATTACTTATGAAGGATATGGACCTTCAGGTGTAGCAGTAATGGTAAGTTGTTTAACAGATAACAAGAATAGAACAGCTTCAGATGTAAGACATGCCTTTGATAAGAATGGTGGAAATCTTGGAACAAACGGTTCTGTTTCATTCATGTTTGACAGAAAAGGTATTTTAGCAATTGAAAGAACAGATGAAATCGATGAAGATGAATTAACTATGCAAGCCATAGACCTTGGAGCAGAAGACTTTGAATCATCAGATGAAGGCTTCGAAATCACCACTACTCCAGAGGATTTCAATTCAGTACGTGATGGATTATCAAGTGCTGGTTTCTCATTTGCTATGGCTGAAATAAGCTATGTTCCTCAGAACACAGTAGCTTTAACCAATGAAGACGACATTAAGAAGATGACCAAGATGATTGATATGCTTGAAGACAGTGACGATGTTCAAGATGTGTACCACAATTGGGATATGCCAGAGGAATAATATGAATAAATAATCGTCATTCTTCCATAATAATAGAATAAGGAGGGTTATTATGGAAGGTATGCAAAATTTCGAACACATTAAGGAAAGATTTATATCAGCTGATTTGGATGACAAAATAAGCATCTATACTACAGTTCAAGGCTTATCGGTAGACCAGTACAAAGAGCTGTTGAAATATTTTCCTTTAAAGCATTTAGGAGAATTAGATAAGGCAATGAGTTAAATCCAAGAGGACTACCTCTTGGATTTTTTAAGGAACAAAAGGAACCGACCCCTTTGTTCCTAATAAAAGGGGGAAACAAATGAGAAAATTATTATATACCATACTAATAATATCCATATCTTTGTCTCTACTTGTTACAGCAATTGAAAATAGCGCCTATAACAAAGGTTACTATATGGACCAGTTTGAAAAAAATAATACGGTTAGAGTAACAGGAAAATCTATGGAAGAACTTGATATAATAGCTCAGAGCCTTATAGATTATCTTAAGGGAAAGGGAGAGGATGAGCTATTAGAAGGTCATTTTAATGAAAAAGAAGTGCTTCATATGAGAGATGTACAAGATTTATTTGATTTAGCTAGACTTATAAAATACACAGCTATGGTGATTGCAATTCTAATATTAATATATATTGGAATTAAAATTGATAAAAAGTCCTTAGGAAAAGTCTTACTCTTAGGTTTATTTGCCAATCATACCCTAGTCCTTCTTATAGGATTCTTAGCAGCTTCGAACTTCACAAAATATTGGACTATATTTCATCATATATTCTTTACCAATGACTTATGGTTATTGGATCCCAAGACGGATTTAATGATACAAATGCTTCCTGAACAATTTTTTAGTGGAATGGCCCTAGATATTGCTGTATCTTTCTTCATATATTTGTCAATAATTCAATTAGTAGGACTTTATTATATGAAGAGAGGTAAAAAAAATGAAGAAGAATTTAAAAGAGATATATCAGCAAGGAAGAGATGATACAATAGTAAAAAATTATTACTCTAAGGAAATAAATAGGGGAATGTCATATAAGGCTGTAAATATTGACAAAGTTGCCTTTGTTATTATTCTCTTTATAATTAGTGTAATGTTTTTTTCATCTATCACTAAGACCCTGATTTTACCTGTATATTTGAGTTTAACCCTAGTTTATTTGGCATCAAAAATTATTGTTAGATTTAGGAAAAAGAAGAAGGATGAAAAGATAGAAAAGGTAAGGGAGGATTTAAAAAGTCGTAAGCTTATGAGAGAAATCTCTCAGATGAATAGTGATGAATTTGTAACCTATATAAAAGGCGTCTTAGAGAGGTATTATCAATCTGAATTTTTCTATGGTAAAGATGATATTGACTTAGAGGCTATAATAAATAAAACAAAATATGCTGTTAAATGCATAAAAACCAGCCAGGAAGATAAGGTCATTAAGACGAGAGTTAATGATTTCTATTCTTATATAAACTACTTGAATTATCAGGGAGGCATAATGGTTTCTAGTTCTTATTTTCAAGATGGGTCTGCAGATGATAATTCCTTAATACTATATGACTTTTCAGGATTAAAGAAAATCTTAAAAAGTATAAATGAATATCCAAGGGATGAAGTGATTAATCAGTTTATTATCGATAGATATAAACACAATAAGGATAAAATGGGCAACCAGTTAAAATCTATTAACAATTGGAAAATATTCAGGCTATATTTGATGTTTATTATATTCTATATTATATCTTTTTTTACCAGTTTATCTATGTATTATAAAGCAATGGGTCTTATTTGTTTTATCATTGCTACCATCATGGGTTCATTAAAGATAACTGAACTAATTAGAATAAAGGGGAAAAATACTTTACATAAGTAGTGACCTATATTATAATTATCCTAGTTAGACAGAGTAGGTAAAGAGCGTTAAGTGTTAGGGGATGGGAAGTTGCCCTTAAACGAAAGTCCAATCTGCGATTCTTTACCGCATCCGCTGGCATTAAAGGTTCTCAATTCTTTAGTGCGGCAAATCCTGTCGACTAAAAGAAAGGAGAATGAAAATTGAATAGTAAAAAAGGTATTATGGATACCAAAACTATGGTAAAAGCTGGGCTACTAACGGCATTATCCATAGTTTTAACAAGGTTCATGTATATTTTTGTACCTCTAGGAGGCGCACAGACCCTTAGAATAAGTTTTGGAGAGGTTCCTGTTATGATGTCTGGTCTTTTATTTGGACCTGTAGTAGGTGGCATAACTGGAGCTGCAGCAGATTTAATAGGGGTTCTAGTAAATTCCCAAGGAGCTTTTCATCCTGGCTTTACTTTAAGTTCTATACTTTGGGGGGTAATTCCAGGTTTACTTTATCTTATATTTAGAAGAGCTGGAACTTATGAAAAAGTATATTCTTTCAAGAATATACTAATAGCTGTAGGAGCTGCATACATTGTGGTTTCTCTAATGTTGAACACTATTTGGTTACAACAGCTTTATTCAACAGGTGTCTTAGCATTACTACCAGGAAGAATAATTAATACGGTAGTAAGTATACCACTTCAAAGTATTTTAATAACTACACTATTTAAATATTTAAAGATATTGTTCAAGTCATAGGAGGTAATATGAAGAAGGTATTAGCTTTAATGGGGAGTCCTAGAAGAAATAAAAATACAGATGTGCTACTGGAATTTTTATTAGATGGGATAAGAGAATTGGATTATGAAATTAACAAGATAATTCTAAAAGATTTAGATATACACTCTTGCACTGGCTGCGATCACTGTGGAAGAACTTCCAATTGTATATTTAAAGATGGAATGGATCAAATCTATGAAGGATTTGATACCAGTGATATAGTAATATTTGCAGCACCAATATATTTCAACTCCATTAACGGATTATCTAAGAATATTGTAGATAGGTGTCAAAGATATTGGTCTATAAAATATACCATTGGAGATAATTACCTAAGAGGTAAGGATAGAAAGGGTATATTTTTATCGGTAGGAGGAGCCCCCTTCACTCATGACCATTTTGTTGGTGCTCAACCAGTTATGGATTTTTTCTTTAGGGCAATCAACTGTGATTTTAAAGGCAATTATTTGGTTTCTAACACGGATAAGATGAATCTAGCGGATAATTTAAAAATTAAAGAAGAACTATTTGAAATTGGGAAAAATATAGATAATAATGAAAGCTTTTACCTTCACAGGTAAAAGCTTTTTTCATTAAAATGTTAATGATTTGGCAATTAATCTTTCAAATTATCCCTATGATTGGTATAATGAAAGTATATTACAACGAGGAGGAAGGTTAATGAAAACTAAATTACCAATTGCGTTGTCAAACAGACATATTCATTTAAGCCAAGAACATTTAAATATTTTATTTGGTGAAGGCTATGAATTAACTAAAATTAAGGATTTATCACAACCAGGTCAATATGCTTGTAATGAAAAAGTAGATGTTATCGGACCAAAGAGAGAATTAAAGGGTGTTAGAATCCTTGGACCAGTTAGAGGAGATACTCAATTTGAAGTATCTATAGCTGATGCTATTACTCTAGGAATCCAACCTCTAGTAAGAAACTCAGGAGATATAGCTAATAGTCCAGGAGCTAAGATAATCGGACCTAAGGGTGAAGTTGAATTAGAAGAAGGAATTATCGTTGCTGCAAGACATATCCATATGCATACTACAGATGGTGAAGATTTTGGGGTAAAGGATAATGAAGTAGTTAAGGTAAAGGTGGATGGTCCAAGAGGACTTGTATTTGATAATGTATTGGTTAGAGTTAATAAAGCCTATGCCTTAGAAATGCATGTAGACCTAGAAGAAGGTAATGCAGCAGGAATAAGAAATGGAGACACTGTAGAGATCATAAAATAGGAGGAAAATATGAATAAAATATTGTCCATGATCGATCATACATTGTTAAAGGCGGATGCCTCTAGAGAGATGATCGTAAAGCTTTGCAATGAGGCAGTTGAACATAGTTTTGGTCAAATTTGTGTTAATCCTTATCAGGTATCATATTGTAAAGAATTATTAAAGGGTTCGGATGTTAAAATAGCAACAGTGGTTGGTTTCCCTTTAGGTGCAAATTCAAAGGAAATAAAAGCATTGGAAGCAAAGGATGCTATAGATAATGGAGCTCATGAAATCGATATGGTAATCAATATTGGTGCTATGAAGGATAAGGACTTTGATAGTGTTAGAAGTGATATTGAAGCAGTGGTAAACACTTCTCATCCAAATGCTATAGTAAAAGTTATTATAGAGACCTGTCTATTAACCGAAGAAGAAAAGGAAATAGCTTGCCAGCTTTCTATGGAAGCAGGTGCAGATTTTGTAAAGACTTCTACAGGTTTTTCTACTGGTGGTGCTACTGTTGAAGATATTAAACTTATGAAAAGAATCGTAGGAGATAAATTAGGTATCAAAGCATCAGGTGGGGTAAGGGACTTAAATGCAGCTAAAGAAATGATTGATGCAGGGGCAACACGACTGGGAACCAGTTCAGGAGTAAAAATTGCAGAGGAACTAGCTAAATAAAAAAAGGGATAACCCCTTTTTTTGTTTTTTAAAGGAATAATAGGGACAAAAGGAACCGACCCCTTTGTTCAAAGTTCTTATTATGACCCTAAAGCTAGCCCAGAAAAATTGTGAATTTTGATCTATAACTTGTACATCCTTCATCGCCAATTGCGAATTAATATGATTTCCTAGTATTATTTTTGATAAATATGCAAAACTAGTATTAGGAGGGATATTGATGAAAAAAATTATTTTTTACTTGTTTCTTACATCGTTTCTTATTCTAGGAGCTTGTGCCAAGGATGAAAAAGATATGGTTGAGCCTGAAATAGAAACCGCTGAAGACATTACTATATCTGTGCAAGCGAAAGATGTGGATATAATAGAGAGATCTGAAACTATTTCAGATGGAATTGTAGAACTATATGGGATTGATGATGCCACAACTATAGTTATAGGTGACGAGGCACTTGTGGGAGTAAAAATTGCCTATGATGAGGAATTAAATTCAGATACTAAGGATATGATAGAATCTACAGTTAAATCTGTAGATAAAGAGATTACTAATATCTATTTAACCGACAAATCTAATATCTTTAGTGATATTAATAAGGTGGTTACTGAAATTTTACAAGGGGAAAGCTATGATAATTATTTAAGTAAGATTAGAGTTATTAAATCTAGAATAAGATAGCTATTTTGCAAATCCTAAAGTTTTTTAGTGTATAAGCTCTTCTAGATATGGATATAGAAGAGCTTTAAAATTCTATTTAAAATAAGGTCTATTCTAAGCTATTTTTAAATATTTTTAATAAGATATATATACAGAGGACATTTGGGTATATTATTTACATTGAGGAGGTAGAGAAATTGTTAAAGTCTAAGAGAATTGAATTGGGAAATGGAATCTTTTTAAACTTGGTAGAAACTGATAAATTTAAAAGTAATCTATTAAGCTATTATTTCATTAGACCATTAAATAGGGATGATGTGACTAAAAATGCTCTTGTGCCAATGGTTTTAAAAAGAGGTACTGAGAATTATCCAGATAATGCTCTAATTGAAAAAGAACTTGAAAACATGTATGGTGCAAGTTATAGTAGCGCAATTAACAAAAGAGGAGAAAGACATGTTCTCAGGTTTACCATGGAGTGGGCCAGTGGTCAATACCTACTAGATAAAGACCATGATCTCAAGGTAGTTAAAATGTTAAAAGAACTTGTTTTCAATCCTTATCTAGAAGACAAGGGATTTAAAAAAGAATTTGTAAGCCAAGAAATCGAAAATCATAAAAATAGAATAGAAGGTAAGATTAACGATAAAAGGTCTTATGCAATTAATAGATGTATTGAGGAAATGTGTAAAAATGAGACCTTTAGTTTATACCAAATTGGATATACTGAAGACCTTGAAGATATAGATGAAAAAAATCTCTATAATCATTATAAGAGAATATTAGATACTAGCATAATTGAGATCTTTTACGTAGGAAATGTAGATGAAAGTTTAGAGAAGTATCTGATAGAAAACAATAAGATGGATAGAGCTGACCTAGTAAGTATTCCAAGGGAGAAAATTATATCTACTGTTAATCAGAAGAATGCTGTAACCGATAAAATGGATGTAAATCAAGGGAAACTGGTAATTGGATACAAGACTGGTATACCCTTTGAAGATAAGCTCTACAATGGATTACTAATAGCTAGTGATATACTAGGTGGTGGACCAAATTCAAAGCTATTTAGAAATGTTAGGGAGAAGGAAAGTCTTGCATATTATATTTCTTCTTCTATATTAAAATATAAATCGCTGATGATTATAGATAGTGGAATTGAGTTTCAAAACTTTAGTAAGACAGTAGATATAATCAATGAACAGCTTGAAGAATTAAAAAGCGGGAAATTTAGCGATGAAGATATTGAGATCTCAAAAAAATCTATTAAAACCTCGACTGAATCCATAAAGGACAGTGCATTTCTTATATCTGAATTCTTTTTCAGTCAGAACCTTTGTAAGGATAATAGGTCCTTAGAAGAAGTTATCAAGGATTTTGATGGGGTTTCAAGAGATGAGATAATTAAAGCTGCAGAAAACATCAATATAGATACAATATACTTCATGAAAGGTAAAAACTAACTGGAGGTAAAATGGTGAAAGAGATTTTTAACGATAGAATAAAAGAAAAGATAATATTTGAAGAGTTAGATAGTGGTTTGAAGGTATTCTTCATGCCAAAACCGGGATTTACAAAGAAATATGCTATGTTTTCAACTAATTATGGTTCTATAGATAATACCTTCATTCCCTTAGGAGAAAGTGAACCTTTGGTTGTTCCTGAAGGGATAGCTCATTTTCTAGAGCATAAGTTATTTGAAGAAGAGGAAGCTAATATATTCGATCAATTTTCTAATCTAGGTGCTAATGTTAATGCATATACGAACTTCAATCAGACATCGTATCTCTTCTCTACAACGGATAATTTTTATGAGAGTTTAGAACTACTAATTAAGTTTGTACAATCTCCTTATCTTACTGACGAAAATGTGGAAAAGGAAAAGGGGATTATAGCTCAAGAGATAATGATGTATGATGACAACCCAAGATGGAAAGTTATGTTCAACTGCCTTAAGGCTATGTATATAAATCATCCTATAAGAATAGATATAGCTGGTACAGTTGATAGTATAAACACTATTAACAAAGACCTTCTATACAAATGCTATAATACCTTTTATAACCCAAAGAATATGGTATTATTTATTGTAGGAGATCTTTCCTTTGAAGAAATAATAAAAGTGGTTAAAAATAGTGAGAAAAATCTTCCGAAAAGTAATCAAGAACTTAAGAGAATATTTGAAGATGAGCCAAATAGAGTTTATCAAAAATTGATTGAAGAAGAGATGTCTATAAATATTCCCCTTTTTTATATTGGATTTAAGGACAATGATTTAGGTCATATAGGTGAGGAAGCAATAAAGAAGGATATAATAACCAATATGATTTTGGATTTACTCTTTACACCTAGTGCAGACTTTTATAATAAGCTCTATAATGAAGGAATTATAGATCAGACCTTTGGTGCATATTACACAGGTAAGAAAACCTACGGGCACTCCCTGGTAGTAGGCCAGTCAAATCAACCTGAATTGGTGAATGAGAGGGTATTAGACCTTATAAAAAGACCTGCAGAAGAGATCTTAAATGAGGAGGACTTCTTGAGGCATAAGAAGAAGAATCTAGGGTCGTTTTTAATGGGATTTAATTCAGAAGAATTTATAGTGAATAATTTTACTGATATGTATTTTGATGGTTTTAATTTACTAGATTATTTATATCTAGCTGAAAAAGTTCAATTTACCGACCTTTTGGATCGATTTAAATCCCACTTTATCCCTGAAAATATGGTTCTCTCCATTATTAAGGCGGCCAAAGATAAATAAATTTATTAATTAAAGTAAAGGTGGTTTATATATGGATCCAGTGGCATTTTCGATTTATGGTATTGAGGTTAGGTGGTATGGAATAATAATTGCACTAGCAGTAGTAGTAGGTACGTTTTTAGCTTTGAGAGAAGCAAAGAGAAGAGGTTTAGAAGAGGATACCCTACTAGATTTTTTACTTTTCGCAATTCCAGGTGCAATTATTGGAGCCAGGGCTTATTACGTTATATTTTCTTGGGACTATTATAAAAATAATCCTAATCAGATACTCAACATTCGTGGTGGAGGGCTTGCTATACATGGAGCTGTTATAGCCGGAATAATAATTGCTATAATATTCTGTAGAGTTAAAAAATTAAGTTTCTGGACTATTGGGGATATTGTAGCCCCTAGTCTTATCCTAGGACAAGCAATTGGGAGATGGGGAAATTTTGCTAATCAAGAAGCCCATGGAGGACCAACAAATCTACCATGGGGAATTATTGTTGATGGAGTAAGAGTTCATCCAACTTTTCTATACGAGTCCATTTGGAATTTTCTTGTATTCCTATTTCTCATGTGGTATAGAAAAAGAGCTAAGGTTGAAGGAGAAGTATTCTTACTATATATTATCCTATATTCTTTAGCCCGTGGCTTAATAGAAGGTTTGCGAACTGATAGCCTTATGTGGGGAGAATTTAGGGTTGCCCAACTAATAAGCTTAGCTACTATAGTAGTTGGTCTTATCCTATTATGGATTATAAGAAGGAAGAAGAGAACGATCTAAGAATTTTAATACAAAATATTACAAAAACAGAGATTAATCGTCTCTGTTTTTTCTTTTTTTGTAGGACATTATAAATTCTTATGTCGATATTTGAAAAATAGGACTAAAGTCCTGAAATATATGAAGGATTCTTCAAATATGTAGAAGGATTTAAGAAAATGGTATAGAATATAACTAATGTGGTACAAAGTGGGGGAAAGTGGTAGAATTAAAAAGGCGGAGTCTTATATGTTTATAGGCGAACATCAACATTCATTAGATGAAAAGGGAAGACTAATCATACCATCTAAATTTCGAGAAGACCTAGGTGCTGAATTCGTTATGACCAAGGGTTTAGATAGCTGCCTTTTTGTCTATCCTAAAAATGAATGGATACTAATTGAGGAAAAATTAAAAGCCCTACCACTTACTAACAAAGATGCTCGTGCATTTGTAAGATTTTTCTTCTCAGGTGCTTCTGAATGTGCTTTGGATAAGCAAGGTAGAGTCCTTATACCACCTAATCTTAGAGAACATTCAAATCTGGAAAAGGATGCAGTAGTCATTGGTGTTTCCACAAGAATTGAAATATGGAGTAAGGAAGAGTGGAATGCTTATACAGAAGATGACAACTTATCTTATGATGCTATAGCAGAAAAGATGGCGGAACTTGGAATTTAGTTGGAGGAGATATTATGGAGTTTCATCACGTATCAGTACTCTTAAATGAGGTAATAGAAGGACTAAATATAAAAGAAGATGGAATCTACGTGGATGGTACCCTTGGTGGAGCAGGTCATTCACTCGAAATAGTAAAAAGACTTAAAAGTGGGATCTTGGTGGGGATTGATCAGGATGAATTTGCACTAAATAAAGCAGGCCAAGTTCTAGATGAATTTAAAGATAGGGTTAAACTTATACACAATAATTATGAAAATATAGATAAAGTTCTAGAGGAATTAGGATTAGGACAAGTAGATGGAATACTTCTGGACTTAGGAGTTTCTTCACATCAACTTGATGAAGAGTCTAGAGGATTTTCACATAATAAGGATGCACCTCTAGATATGAGAATGGATAATACAGCTGATTTAACTGCATGGGATGTAGTAAACAAATATTCTAAAGAGGATTTAGAAAAAATCATCTGGGACTATGGTGAAGATCGATGGGCTAAGAGAATAGCAGAATTCATTGTAAATGAAAGAATGGAAAAGCCTATAGATACAACCTTAGAACTGGTTACAGTAATTAAGAAAGCCATACCTAAGGCAGTTAGAATGGAAGGCCATCATCCTGGTAAAAAAACCTTTCAAGCTATAAGGATAGAGGTAAATAGGGAACTTGAAGTATTGAAGAATTCCATAGATAAAATGGTTGACCTATTAAAACCAGGAGGAAGGCTTGTAATTATTACATTTCACTCACTAGAGGACAGAATCGTAAAGGAAGCATTTAAGGAGTTATTTAAGGATTGTATTTGTCCTCCTGGATTTCCACAGTGTATATGTGATAAGAAAAGAGAGATAAAAATAATCACTAGAAAACCTATAGTAGCAGGCTCTAAAGAGCTAGAATTAAATCCAAGATCGCGTTCTGCAAAACTTAGAATTGCAGAGAAACTTTAGGTATAAAAACACAAGGGGGAGAATAAGTTGTTAGTAGCCAAAGCTGAATATAGTTATTACCCTGAACCAAAAGAGGAAGTCAAACCAAAACAGCATATAAAGGTAAGAAAGAAGAAGGCTATAAACAAGAGAATGTATTTTTCAATCGCAATTATTTCATTTATAACATGTTTGTTTATTCTCTCTGGTTATGCTAAAATAACAGAGGCTAGATTAGAGATAACTAAATTAGAAAAAGAAGTAGTTGAATTAAATAAGATTAAAGCAAATCTTGAGGGAGATTTGGAATCTTATAAGTCTACTACTAAAATCAGTGAAGAAGCTGTTAATAGCTTAGGCATGATCTATCCTGAAGAAGGGCAAATAGTCTATGTAGCAGTAGAAGATACTGATACAGTGGTTGCCAAAGCTGGTCTAACAGATATTATAAAGGGAGTATTCAAGTAGTTGGAGCTTTCAAGGGGGGTTGAGTTTGCAAACACCTAATAAAACTACAAAGAAACGACTAAGAATAATTCTAGGTATAGTAGTATCCATTGTACTACTCCTTGGAGGAAGGTTGTTATATCTACAAATATACAAAAACGAAGACTTAAGAAAAGGTGCCTTAGAGCAATGGACTAAGGGAATAGATATTAAATCCGACAGAGGAATAATATATGACCGAAAAGGCAAAAAACTTGCAGTAAGTGTAACAGCATATACGGTGTGGGCAACACCTGCCGATATTAAAGACGCTGAAGAGACTGCTGAGCTTGTAGCTGATGTACTTAAAATGGATAAAGAAGAAGTTCTTGCTAAGCTTACAAAACAGTCTAGAACTGAAAAAATAAAACAATGGATTACTAGAGATGAAGCAGTTGAATTGAGAAAGCTTAATATAAGAGGAATTATGGTTGTTGATGACAGCAAAAGGTATTATCCATATGGAAATTTTGCATCCTATATCCTAGGTTTTACTGATATTGATAACAATGGACTATATGGAGTTGAAAAGACTTTCGATAAATACCTGGCAGGAATACCAGGCAAATGGGTAAAGACAACAGATGCAGCTAACAGGCAGATGCCATATGATGGTGAGAAGATATATGATTCAACAGATGGATTATCTCTTGTATTGACTATAGATGAAACCATACAACACTTTGCTGAAAAAGCAGCTTCACAAGCCTTATTGGATACACAGGCTAAAAATGTTTCCATTATTATTATGGAGCCATTTTCTGGTGATATACTGGCTATGGCAAATAAGCCGGATTATAATCCTAATGAGCCAAGAGAACCAAAAAGTGAAGAATTGAAAGCCCAGTGGGCAGAATTACCGTCTGAAGAGCTACAGGGAAAATGGTTTGATATGTGGAGGAACTTTACTATAAATGATATATATGAACCTGGGTCTACCTTTAAAGTGGTTACTGCAGCAGCAGCTCTTGAAGAGAACAGGGCAAATCTTAATACACATTACTTCTGTGATGGATTTATTAGGGATATTAAGGGAGTAGTTCTAAAGTGTGACAGCTGGTATAATCCCCATGGTGACCAAGATTTTAAAGAATCCTTTGCCAATTCCTGTAACGTTGCTTTCGTTAATATGGGCAGGCAAGTAGGCAAGGAAAATATGCTGAAATACGTTAAAGCCTTTGGTTTTGGTGAGAATTCAGGTGTTGATTTACTAGGTGAATCACCAGGGATCATTCCTTCAAGTCCAGATTCAATGAAGGAAGTAGACCTTGCTGTACTGTCCTATGGACATGGAATAGCTGTTACCCCAATTCAAATGGTCAATACATTTTCAACCATAGCAAATGGTGGAAACCTAATGAAGCCTAGGTTGGTCAAAGAACTCATAGACCATGAAGGAAAGGTAGTTGAAACCTTCCCTACAGAAGTAAGGAGAAAGGTCATATCAGAAGAGACTTCTAAGACTATGCTAGACTTATTAGAAGGAGTAGTTGAGGATGGTACTGGAAGACGTGCCTACGTTCCAGGATATAGGGTCGGTGGTAAAACAGGTACTGCTTTGAAGATCATCGATGGTAGATATGCAGATGGTAAATATATAGCCTCCTTTGGGGTTGTAGCTCCTGTAGATGATCCAAAGATTGTAGCCCTTGTTATAATAGATGAACCAGTTGGAGTATACTATGGTGGAACCATAGGAGGTCCAGTAGTTAATAGGGTGGTTGAGGATACTTTAAACTATCTCGAAGTTGAAAGGGTATTTACTGAAGAAGAACTTAAATCTATTGATGAAAAAGTTCTTGTTCCAGATGTAAGGAACTTAAAAATTGGTGAAGCTGGAAAGGCTTTAACTAATTTAGGCTTAAAATACACAACTGAATATCTGGAAATTACCACGGAATCAATTATAAAAGACCAATTCCCACTAGCAGGCACAGAGGTTATAAAGGGTTCAATAGTAGATTTATATCTGAATTTGAAGCCAAAAAGTATTATAATGCCAGACCTACTTGGGAAAACTAAAGAAGAAGTAATAATTGCTCTAGATGAATTAAATCTTCAATACACATTAAATGGCTCTGGAAAGGCTATAGAACAGACCCCTAGAGCTGGGGAAGAGATAATTGGAGAGATTGGTATAGTTGTAGATTTTTCAGACTCTTAATATAAGGCGACTTTTTAGTTGCCTTTAATTTATTAGATTAGGAATGTCCTACTACTTTAATCTTTAATTTGAGGACTTTTTCTACATAAGTAAAAAATAGCTTTATTTATTAGTTTTTAAAGGCTATTTTATTATGTACTGGAAAATCTATGCTTTTCTCATTAATGTGTGAGGAGGTATATAATGAATCTTAGAGATCTTCTTGGTAACTATAAGATATTAAAAACTATTGGGAGTATTGATATAGATATATTAGGTATAGAGCATGATTCAAGGTTGATTCAAAAAAAATTTCTTTTTATTGCAAAGAAAGGTTTTAAGGATGATGGTCATAAACACATTCAGGAAGCCATAGATAAGGGTGCTCTTGCAATTGTTCTAAGTGAAGATATCTATATTCAAAGTGAGGCTAGTTTTATTTGGGTAGAGGATTCCTATGATGTTATTGGATATCTAGCCACTAAATTTTATAATAGCCCTCAATCAAAGCTGAAACTTATAGGTATTACAGGTACCAATGGAAAAACTTCAACAAGCTATTTTTTAAGAAACATATTGGAAGACTCTGGTCTTAAGACTGGTATCATAGGGACTACAGGGGCCTTAATGAATGAAAAAACTCTAGATCTGAACAATACTACCCCTGAACCTCTTGAATTGATTAGAAGCCTTAATCATATGGTGGACAATAATATGTCAGCATGCGTTATGGAGGTGTCCTCCCATGCCCTAGCCCTAAAAAGAGTGGATTATTTAGACTTTGATTTAGGAATATTTACCAACCTGACAAAGGACCATTTAGATTATCACAAAACTATGGAAGAATACTTTAACAGTAAGCTACAATTATTTAATAAAACAAATAAATATAATATTATAAATATAGATGATAAGTATGGGAAGAGAATAAAAAACAAATCTCCTATAGAAACTATTAGCTATGGAATAGAAAATATTGCTGATATATTTGCCACAGATATAACATATTTTATTGATAGGGTGAATTTTTTATTAAATTATAAAAATGAAAGTGTTGAAATTAACCTAAATGTACCAGGTCGATTTAGTATTTATAATGCTTTAGCAGCTGCATCTTGTGGTATTGCATTGAATATAGAATTGGATATAATAAAGAAGGGTCTTGAATCTATACAAGGAATAGAGGGACGATTTGAAATCCTTCCTATAAATAAAGATTTTACTGTAATTATAGATTTCGCCCATACAGCAGATGGACTCGAAAATGTCTTGACCATATTGGACCAATTTACAGTGGGAAGAAAAATTGTAGTTTTCGGTGCAGGTGGAGATAGGGATAGAAGTAAAAGACCTGAAATGGGTGAGGCAGTAGGCACTCATGGAGACCTTGCTATTCTTACCTCTGACAATCCAAGGACAGAAGATCCATATTTAATAATGGAGGATGTATTAAAAGGTATAAAGAAAACTAATATTGATTATAGAATTATAGTTGATAGAAAGGAAGCCATTGAATTTGCCCTTTCTATAGCTAAATCAAAAGATATTATTTTACTAGCAGGTAAAGGACATGAAAGATTTATATTAAAAAATAACAAAAAATACCCCTTTGACGAAAGGAAGATCGTCTTTGATTACCTAGAGGGTTAAAGTACTTGAGAGGAGAAGTTACATGTATTATATTCATATATTGGGAGCAATTGCTATATCATTTATTATTAGTTTGATTTTGGGGCCCTTGATAATACCCTTGCTTAGAAGATTAAAAATTGGACAGAGCATAAGAGAAGATGGCCCCCAATCCCACTTATCTAAATCGGGAACCCCGACTATGGGAGGACTTATAATATTTGCATCTTTAATTATTACAGTCTTTAGCTCAGGTCAGAGAATTTTAACAAAAGATATAATTCTTCTTACAGTTACTACCCTAGGTTTTGGACTTATTGGTTTTCTAGATGATTACATTAAGATTGTAAAACATAGGAATCTGGGTTTAAGAGCATACCAGAAATTCCTAGCCCAAGTTTTATTGGCATTAGTTTTGGCTATATATCAATCAAAGACATCAGCCTTTGAGACCAAGATAATAGTTCCATTTTTAACAGATCAATATTTAGATTTAGGACCACTATATATACCCTTCATAGTATTTGTAGTAGTGGGAACAGTAAATAGTGTAAACCTTACTGATGGACTGGATGGTCTAGCATCAGGAGTATCCATTATTGTCTTGGCTTTTTTCAGTTTAGTGGCCATAAGTTGGGGAATGGAAAGTCTACCAATTGCAGTATTTTCATCGGCTTTAGCAGGTGCATGTTTAGGATTTCTAATACATAATGCCCATCCTGCCAAAGTTTTCATGGGGGATACTGGGTCTCTGGGTTTAGGCGGGGCAATAGCAGGAATTGCCATATTGATGAAACTACCTTTAATACTTCCAATAGTAGGTGGAATCTTTTTTGTAGAGACTCTTTCAGTAATTATTCAAGTAGCATCCTTTAAACTGACTGGAAAAAGGGTCTTCTTAATGAGTCCCTTACATCATCATTTTGAACATAAGGGCTGGAAAGAAACCAAGATTGTAGGAGTATTTTGGACTGTAACAGTTATACTTTGCATTATAGGAATTGTAAGTCTAATCTAGCAAAGGAAAGTGGTAGCAATGGATTTGAAAAATAAAAATGTTTTAATTCTAGGCTTGGGTGTTACAGGAATATCTGCCATAAAAGCAGTTCACAAGCTTGGTGGTAATATTTTAGTCCATGATTCAAAAAGTGAAAAAGATCTTGTGAATGTATTGACGGATATTAAAGATATTCCTATTCAAATGTATCTAGGACTTAAGGATATGGACTTAGTAAATATTGATTTAGTCGTAAAAAGCCCGGGAATTCCTCCATCTTATCCAATAGTTAAAAAGGCTCTTGAGCATAATATAGAAGTCATAACCGATATTGAACTGGCCTATAGAATTTCTAAATTTAAAAATTTTGTTGCAATTACCGGAACCAATGGAAAAACAACCTGTACTACTTTAATTGGGGAGATATTTAAAGCTGCGGGCTTGAATACACATATAGTAGGGAATATAGGTACAGGAATCTTGGAGAGGATTCTAGATGAAGATAGAGAAGATATCTTTGTAATAGAATGTTCTTCATTTCAACTTGAGCATATATCTAACTTTAAAGGAAAAGTAGGACTTATAACTAATATAAGTCCAGACCATCTGGATTGGCATGAAGGTTTTGACAACTATAAAAATGCAAAGCTTAATATATTAATAAATCAAAATAAAAATGATTATATAGTACTTAATTATGATGATCCAATTTTGAGAAGGCTAAATAAAGAAATAAATTCAAAGATAATTTGGTTCAGCATTAAAGAAGAACTTAGTCAAGGGATATATATTAAGGATAAATACATAGTCATAAATAAGGGCAGGGAAGAATATTTAATGCCTCATGATGAACTTAAAATCCTTGGAAAACATAATCTTGAAAATGCTCTAGGATGCATTGGCATAGCAATTGCATTTGGTCTTAATCATGATATTATCCGAGATGTGGTCTCTTCATTTACAGGCGTAGAGCATAGAATCGAATATGTGGATGATAAGAAAGGCATAAAATTTTATAATGATTCCAAGGGAACCAACTGTGATGCTAGTATAAAAGCCATAGAAGCGGTAGATGCACCTATAATCTTAATAGCTGGTGGTTACGATAAGGGTTCATCCTATGAGGACTTTATAAATGCTTTTAATGGCAAAATAAAGTCACTGATTTTATTGGGAGAAACTAAAGAAAAGATTAGAGAATCAGCTCTCGATAAGGGATTTGGAAACATAAATTTGGTTGAATCAATGAAGGATGCTGTAGAATTATCCTTTGAACTTGGTGAAAGAGGAGATAATGTCCTATTGTCCCCGGCATGTGCTAGCTGGGATATGTACCCTTCATATGAGGCTAGAGGTAAGGACTTTAAGGATGCCGTGAGGAATTTAATGGAGTGATGGAATGAAAGAGAATAAGAGGGTAGTAAAAAAGAAATCAGTAGATTTTATATTACTAATAGCCATTATTGCCTTGGTATTTATTGGGATAATAATGGTTTTTAGTGCCAGCTGGCCTGAAGCTATGGTTGATTTTAATGATGGTTACCATTTTTTTAGAAAACAGCTAATATCCGCATCCGTAGGTTTTGTTGCTATGCTAGTTATGATGAATTTTAATTACAGGTATCTAAAAAAGTTTGCACTGCCCATATATTTCTTGTCTCTTTTATCGGGACTACTCTTATTTACACCTATAGGTGTAGAATTAAAAGGTGCTACAAGATGGATTAATTTAGGCTTTACAACATTTATGCCATCAGATGCAATTAAATTTGGATCCATAATCTTTTTTGCAGCCTTTCTTTCTAATAAGAGGGATAGAATAGGGACTTTGACTCAAGGTACAATACCAGCCTTGGGAATAATCGGATTATCCTGTTTATTTATTTATCTTCAACCTGATTTAGGAACTACTTTAACCCTGGCAGGTGCATTGATGGGCATGTTTTTTATAGGTGGTATGAGGATTAGTCATATGTTCGTCATGGCAGGAGGAGCTGGAGCCTTTTTAATCTATGCCATAGCTGGTGAAGGAAATGAATATAGAATGGATAGATGGACCACCTTTCTTGATCCCTTTGCAGATAAGCTAGGGAAAGGTTGGCAGGTAGTGCAATCACTATATGCACTAGGGTCAGGTGGTTTATTTGGTCTAGGACTAGGGAAGTCTAGGCAGAAGTTCTTCTATATTCCTGAAGCATATAACGACTTTATTTTCTCCATTATAGGTGAGGAATTAGGTCTATTTGGAACACTTTTGGTATTGTTTTTATTCTTAGTAGTAATTTGGAGAGGGATTATCATTGCCTTAAAGTCAGAGGATGTTTTCGGATGTTATCTAGCAGCTGGAATAACTGCTCTAATAACTGTTCAAGTTCTAATCAACATTGCAGTAGTAACTTCATCTATACCAACTACAGGTATAACATTGCCATTCATAAGCTTTGGAGGAACATCTTTACTCTTTTACTTGTCTGGCATTGGAATTCTCTTAAATATATCAAGATATGCAAAACTTAATAGGAGTTGATTTAGTGAAATATTTACTGTCTGGAGGAGGTACAGGAGGACATATTTATCCTGCACTTGCCATAGCCAATGAGATAAAGAGCAAAAATAAAGATGCAGAAATTTTATTTGTAGGTACTAAGGAAGGACTAGAAGCAGAACTAGTACCAAAAGCGGGATATAGCTTTAAGACAATTAGAGTTAATGGTATGCCAAGAAGATTAAACAAGAAATCCCTTATAGCATTACGAGAGCTTTTCTACGGTCTTTTTGAAGCAAAGAAGATTATTCGTAATTTTAAACCAGATGTTGTAATAGGTACAGGTGGTTATGTTAGTGGTCCTGTAGTATTTATGGCGAAAAGAAGGGGAATACCCGTATTAATACATGAGCAAAATGCTTTTCCAGGTGTGACCAATAAAATCCTAGGAAGGCATGCTGATAAAATTGCAGTAACTTTTGATGAAGCAAGAAATTATTTTAAGTATCCTGAACGTGTAGTAAAGACAGGAAATCCCATTAGAAAACAAATACTTGAAGTCAATAAGACTTTAGCATATAATAAGCTAAATATAAATCCTTCCAAGCCCTTTATATTATCTTTTGGAGGTAGTGGAGGACAGAAGAAGCTTAATGATTGCTTTTTTGAAATTATAAAGAACTATAAATCAGATGATAACTATCAAATAATTCATGTAACTGGAAATAGGATGTATGATTCCTTCATGGATAGGGTAAATAAGGAAAGGGTAACTATAGATAAGAATATAATGATTAAGCCATATTTTTATGAGATGCCAGAGGCTTTAAATATTGCTGATCTTATAGTTACAAGTGCTGGAGCTATTAGCTTAGCAGAAATATCTGCTGTGGGAGTGCCAAGTATCCTCATACCTAAGGCCTATACTGCTGAAAACCATCAGGAATATAATGCTAGGGTTTTTGAAGAACACAAGGCTGGCATACTTATATTGGAAAAAGACATTACTGCCGAATTGTTATATAATAATATGATGAATCTTATAAAGGATAAAGAAAAATTAAGAAGTATGTCTGTAAATAGTAAAAGATTAGGGGATGTAGATGCAGCTAGAAAGATAGTGGACCAAATTGAACAACTAATTAAAAAAAAGTAACCCCAAATTTTCCTTTGCATAGTATATTGATATAGTGCAATGGAGGTGGGTGAATGGATAAGTATGTTATCAATGGAGGTCATAGGCTCTCTGGTGAAATAAAGATACAGGGTGCAAAGAATGCAGTATTGCCGGTATTGGCAGCTTCTGTGATTTCTGGTAAAGTGAGTACCATAACTAATATTCCAAAACTCCGAGATGTGGATATGATGATAAAGATTCTAGATTCAATCGGAGCCAAAACTCATATAGAGGGGAATGTTTTAACTGTAGATTCATCTACTATAGATAAGGTGGAAGTACCAGAAGAACTTGTAAGAGAGATGAGGTCATCAATTATTATTATGGGAGCTTTGCTAGCAAGATTTGGTGAGGCCAAATTAGCATTCCCAGGAGGTTGTGAGATTGGACTTAGACCAATTGATTTACATCTAAAAGGATTAAGACAAATGGGTGCCAAAATAGAAGAAGCACATGGCTTCCTAGATTGTAAAACTACAGGGCTTAAGGGATGCGAAATCCAATTAGACTATCCATCAGTAGGTGCTACTGAAAACATCATGTTGGCTGCAGTAACAGCAGAAGGTACTACTACTATTACAAATGCAGCAAGAGAACCAGAATTAATAGATTTACAAAACTACTTAAATAGTGCAGGTGCCAAAGTTAAAGGGGCAGGAAGCAGCTGTATCATTATTGAAGGAGTAAAAGAACTCGATAGCTGTGACCATAGGATAATACCTGATAGAATAGTTGCTGGAACTTACATGGCTGCTGCGACTCTAACCAGAGGGGAATTATTTTTAAAGGATATAGTAACAGACCATTTATTAAGTATAATAGCCAAGCTTAAAGAAGCTGGTGCTATTGTATATGCTAATGGCAATTCATTGAAAGTTATAGGGCCACAGAGGCCATCAGCCATTGATATGCTACAGACCCTTCCTTATCCTGGCTTTCCTACAGATATGCAGGCGCAGATAATGGCATTATTAACCGTAGCAAATGGCACCAGTGTAATAAATGAAACCATCTTTGAAAACAGATTTAAGCAAGCAGAAGAGTTACATCGGATGGGAGCTAATATCAAGACTTTTGGTAAAGTTGCTGTAATCAAGGGAGTTAAAGAATTATCAGGGGCAAAAGTAAGTGCCAAGGATTTAAGAGGTGGTGCATCGCTTGTACTAGCTGGGCTTGTTGCACAAGGGACAACTGAAATATGTAATATTTATCATATAAATCGTGGATATGATAATATGTTAGAAATCTTAACATCCCTTGGAGCTGACATCCGCTTATTGAAGTAGCAGCTTTTTGCTGCTATTAATTCGTTGGACAAGTATTGAGGTGAAATGATGAAGAAGACTACAAGGGTTGAAAGAAAAAGACGTAGACGAAAAATTATCTTTAGATTGGTTTTAATGCTCACTCTTATAACCATAGTAGTTGCCTATGCTTTTAAATCGGATTTTTTTAATATAGACAATATTGTAGTGGAAGGAAACAAGATATTAACTAAGGATACAGTAACTACTGCTTCAGGAGTAACCTTTGGTGAAAACCTTCTTAAAATAAGTACAAGTGAGGCCGAAAAATCTATTGAACTACTGCCTTATGTAAAGGTATCCCAGGTAAAACATAAACTTCCTAACACCATAGATATATGGATTGAAGAAAGAGTTCCAGTTTTGCAGGTAAAATCCCTAGCAACTTATATGCTTATAGATAAGGAAGGAATAGTTTTAGATATAGAGGATACCAAGTCGGAGACCCTTCCAGCTATTGTAGGATATAATATATCAGCAAAAGAAGCGGGTCAAAATATAAAAGATGATGAAATTGGAATTAAATTAGAGGGTTTTTTCACAAAAGATGATATAATTGATATAATTAAGAAAATTAATACTATAAATATAGATTTAAATGACGAAATAAATATAAGCTTAAATAATGGTATAGGTGTTGTGTTTGGACCACTAGATAATGTAGAATATAAGTTAAGATTACTAGATAGAATTCTTATAGATATAGAGAATAGACAGTTGAATTGTAAAATGATTATAATGAACAAGGGTGAAAATCCCATATTGGTACTTGACAATGAATAGAGGGATAGGATGAAAAAGAAAAGTAACTATCTAGCAATAATAGTTTTGTCTGTATTCTTGGGCTTGATTTTATCAATTCAGTTTAAAACTATTGCTAAATCTGTAGGTGAAGGAATAATGCCCACTCAAAGGGCACAACAACTGGCACTTGAATTAAAAAATGCTCAAGCTGATAGAGATGCTCAAGCAAATAGAATTGAAGAGCTAGAAAATAAAATTGAACAATATGAAAAAGGTGGAGTAGAGAATAACCTCTATGCAGAAAATATATATAAGGACACCATGAAATATAGGACATTAGCAGGTTATGTAGACTTAGAAGGACCAGGGATTATACTTGAAATTAATGAACCACCTGTAGATGTCCAATATGGTCAGACCTATACCATAGTGGATGATTTAGATTTAATACTCCAAGTTATAAGTGTTTTAAATGCAGCAGATGCAGAAGCAATATCTATTAATGATCAAAGATATACTGGATTTACGGAAATTGTGAGAGCAGGAAATCACCTTGTAATAAATGGGTTTCCAGTTAGCGCTCCAATTATAATAAAAGCTATAGGAAATGCTGACACTCTTGAATCAGCTTTAGCAATAAAACAAGGTATCGTATGGACTTTTAGAAATTATGATTATATAGTACATTTAACACAGGACAAGAATATTTCCATTCCTAAATATCGAAAGGTTAAAGAATTTATATATTCCAGTCCTGTAGAGGAAAAGTTGAATTGATTGGAGGATTATATGAAAGATAAGAATCCTAAGTTTATTCTAGGTTTATTTAGTATTATCGTTGGAATTCTCCTTTCTACTCAAATGAAGATGAAGGTAGAATCAATAGCTCCAGTTACTCTTAAATCCCTTCAAACAACTAAGGATGAAATTACATTTCTTAATAATGAAATATATGAAATGGGAAAAATATTAGAACAAAGAGAAGAAGAGCTTGAAACCATAGTGAATATTTATGAGGGTGAAGAGAATATTGTAGATATCCTTAAAAAGGACCTTGATACGAATATGGCAAATTCTGGTATGACATCCTTAAAGGGTCCTGGAATTAAAATTACCATGTATGACAATATGTCCCCTGAAATAGTAGGTATGTCTATAAATGATGATGTAATACATGATGTTGATATATTGAATATTCTAAATGACCTAAAAATAGCTGGTGCTGAAGCAATCAGTATCAACGACCAAAGAGTAGTATCTACATCAGAGATAATTTGTGGAGGTCCAATAATTAGGATCAATGGTAAAAGCATTGGAACTCCATTTATAATAAAGGCCATTGGTGATCCAAAATTATTGATGGCATCAGTAAATGCACCTGGTACGTATGGGGAATTATTATCTGTCTATCAAATTGGATTTGAACCTGAAGAACAGGAAAATGTGGTAATTCCTGCCTATAAGGGAAATTTTGATTTTACCTATGCAAAACCAGTAGGAGAGGGTGAGTAAATGTTTTTTGCACTTATAGGAATATTAATAGGTGCAGTTATTGGGTTTTTATTACCATATACCTATAATACTGCTTATTCACTATATATTTCCGTTGCAATTTTAGCCTGCTTAGACTCTGTTTTCGGAGGCATTAGGTCAAATCTAGAAAATCATTTCAATTTGAAAATATTCGTTTCAGGGTTCTTTGGAAATGCTTTACTTGCAGCTTTCCTTGCATATATAGGAGATAGACTAGGAGTACCACTTTATTATGCAGCCATATTTACTTTTGGAGGCAGAATGTTCGACAACTTTGCAGCTATAAGAAGAATTTGGTTAAGTAAAAGAGATAAAACTGAAGTATTTAATGAACTTAAGGACAAGGGGGAGTTATAAATGTTTGATTTTGATATCGATGTAGATCAATTTGCAAAAATTAAGGTAATAGGAGTAGGTGGCGGAGGAAACAATGCTGTAAATAGAATGGTTGAAGAAGGAGTTAGAGGCATTGAATTTATTGCTTTAAACACAGATAAACAAGCTTTATATTCCTCAAGAGCAGAAACCAAATTACAATTAGGTGAAAAGGTTA
>CAZPZN010000011.1:0-30902 GCA_964590735.1 uncultured Tissierella sp. | reverse complement strand
AGTTGAAATTCAAATCATAGCATTCCCACAACAAGGAATGTACACATATAAGGGTGGACGTGAGTTAGTAGAAGAAGCTCTTAAGATGGGTGCTGATGTTGTTGGAGGAATTCCACATTATGAGCCAGCTAGAGAATTCGGTGAAAAATCAGTTCACGACATAGTTGAACTTGCTTTGAAGTATGACAAGCTAATAGACGTTCACTGTGATGAGACTGATGATCCACATTCACGTTTTGTTGAGTTATTAAATGCACTTGTCCTTATGGAAGACTATGGTACAAGAACTACAGCAAGCCACACTTGCTCCTTTGGCTCAGCAGATAACTCATATGCATATAGAATGATAGACTTGTTCAAAAAGAGCAAGATGAACTTCATCTCTTGTCCAACTGAAAATGCATATCTTCAAGGTCGTCAGGATACTTATCCAAAACGTCGTGGATTAACTAGAGTAAAAGAATTCATGGAAAATGGAATTAATGTTGCATTTGCTCAAGACTCAATAAACGACCCATGGTATCCAATGGGTAATGGAAATATGATGAATATCCTTGATAATGGAATTCACTTAGCTCAAATTATGTCACCAGAGGAAATCGAAAAGGATTTAGACTTAATCACATATAACGGAGCTCGTTGTTTAAATATCCAAGATAGATATGGCTTGGATGTAGGTAAAGATGCAAACTTCATCGTTCTTAATGGAAACAGTCCATTTGATGTAATAAGAAATCGTGCTAATGTTCTTGCTTCCATTAGAAAGGGAGAATATCTATTTAAGCAAAAAGCTCTTGAATATGATGTTAAACTTGATTTAGCTGTTAAATATTAAAAAAAGTAAAAGCTATATTCTCGTAATAACTACGAGAATATAGCTTTTTTAAAATAATTATGCCTTTTCCAATTGCTATGACTATTTGTAGGCTAATATATCTCCACTTACGATATAGTCTTTTATCTTTAAGCCATGGCCCCACTTTTTAGCATATTCATCTGTAAGTTCTTCCAAACTTATTTCTATATTTCTAAAACCAATGGTTTCCAGGATTTCTTTTATCTCTTCCAAAGATATAGCACCACCAACTCAAGTTCCATAAATATTAGGATCATCTTTTATTTCCTCAGGCAACGCATTTATTAAAATTATATCTGAAATGCTTATTCGTCCATTAGTTTTCAATACCCTATATATTTCCTTGTAAACCTGTTCTTTATTAGTGGATAGATTAATTACACAATTTGATATTAATAAATCTATAGTATTATCGCCTAGTGGCAGATACTCAATTTCTCCTAATCTAAACTCCACATTGTTGAATTTTCTCTTAGTAGCTATTTCTCTAGCCTTTTCAACCATAGTATAGTTACTATCAATTCCTACAACTCGTCCAGAATTACCTACTGATTTAGCTGCTAGAAATACATCCATGCCCTTACCTGATCCTAAATCTGCTACAATTTCACCTTCCTGAGGTTTTCCTTTTTCTTTAGGATTTCCACAACCTAAACCCAACTGTGCTTCTTCAGGAATGTTTTTCAAATCTTCTTCTGTATAACCCAAAGACTTGTTTAGGTTTTCTATGGCTCCTAGTACTTTTTTATCCTCATTTGCAACTTTATCATAAAAGTCATATACATTTTTTTTAATAGTTTTTTCATCCATTGAAGTCACTTCCTCCAAATTTATTTCCTTATAACTACAAACTACTTTATCACTCTTTTTAGTCCAATGTCAATAAATCTCGAGAGTCAGTGTCTTAATTACCACCTTGTTATAATTTCTGTTTGTAGTAATATGAGGGGATCGGAGTTAAGGCATTTATTAAAGCTTGGTCCAATAACTAGAAATTCTACTTGATATAGAGGGATAATAAAGAGATAATATGAGAATAGAACATCTAAATGAAATATCATTGAATTTGTAGGGGGTTAAGTATGGGTTACTATAGAATAAATGAAAAAAACTTAAGAGAATTTGTCTGTGAATCATTTAAGAGAGTTGCTTTCTCAGATGAAGAATCCAAAATTATAACAGATGTGATTCTACTTTCAGATCTTTATGGAATTGAAAGTCACGGTGTTCAACGATTTAAAATGTACCACGATTATATAAAGAGTGGGATAGTTAAAAGAGATAAGAAGGCAGAAGTGGTCTATGAAACACCGGTATCAGCTACCATAGATGCAAACTCTGGAATGGGCCAGCTAGTGGCATATAAAGCTATGGGAAAGGCTATTGAAAAAGCCAAGGCATCTGGAATCGGTATAGTTACTGTGAAAAATTCCAATCATTACGGAATTGCAGGCTATTATGCTAAGATGGCTTCTAATGAAGGCTTCTTAGGACTTAGTTTTACAAATAGTGGAGCAATTATGGTGCCTACTAACGGAAGAGTTCCAATGCTTGGGACCAATCCAATAGCATGTGCTATGCCTGCAGACCCTGTAGATTTCCTTTTTGATGCATCAACTACTGTTGTTACCCACGGAAAGTTAGAAGTATATAAAAAACTTGGCAAAGAGATACCGGAAGGTTGGGCATTAGATGAAAAGGGGATAGAAACAAGAGACCCTGGATTGGTAGTGGACAACTTAAGGGAAGGTAAAGGTGGGGGCATCTTACCTCTAGGAGGAAGTAAGGAAGTTAGTGGAGGTCACAAGGGTTATGGCTATGGAATGATAGCAGAGATTTTTACTTCGATTCTATCCTTGGGAATGACTAGCAACCACTGCCTGAGGGGTGGAGTCGATGGCTGTTCCCATGGATTTATAGCAATAGATCCTGGAATATTTGGAGACAGAGACCAGATAAAGAATCATTTCTCAGAGTTTCTAAAGCTTATAAGAGAATCCTCTAAGGCAGAGGGATGTGATAGAATTTATACCCACGGTGAAAAAGAAATTATTGCAATGGAAGATAGACTGGCTAGAGGGATACTTGTGAATGAAGCCACATTAAGAGAAATAAAGGAGATTGCAGAAGCTATTAACTTAGATTTTAATTTGGATTTTGAAACCATATAATTGTAACACCAATAAAGGTAACTGATAAAAAGGAGGAAAAATGAAAGAAAACTCTTTTGAAATTAATGAAAATTACAGTAAATATTTATCTCCAGTATTGGTTATTTTAGCAGCGTCTTTATGGGGGATTATTGGATTGTTTTCTAGGATATTGTTATCCTCAGGTCTTACTCCTGTCCAGATAACTGCTTCTAGGTGCATAGTTACAGCCCTTGGAATGATAGTATTTCTTGGAGTTAAAGATAGAGATAAGCTAAGAATTGACTTAAAAGATATATGGTATTTTATTGGAGCTGGAATCTTTTCTTTCGTTTTTTTTAATATCTTTTACTTTATAACTATTGAGGAAATGACTCTATCTACAGCTACTATTTTATTGTACACAAACCCATATTATGTGGTTATAATATCTGCTTTTCTTTTTAAGGAAAGAATAACAAAGCAGAAGGTGCTTGCTCTTATATTGGCTTTTGTAGGTTGTATATTTACTACAGGTATTTCTAAAGGAGGGCTTAGTATTTCTAGTTTTGGATTAATCACTGGATTAATTTCAGGCTTATTCTTTGGCTTATATAGTATTTTTGGCCGTATTGCCTTGAAGAAATATCATCCATATACAGTAACTGCCTATTCATTTATCGTTGCCTCCATTGGGATATTACCCTTTGAAAATATAGGTGATAGCTTTAAGTTGGCCTTAGGATCTTCTACAGTTATGCTCAATATTCTTTTACTTGGACTCTTGTGTACAATGATTTCCTTCTTACTTTTTACAAAAGGCTTGCAGGGAATGGACACAGGTAAGGCATCGGTCTTAACATTTGTTGAGCCTATGGTTGCAACTATAGTTGGAATTGGGTTTTTTAAGGAGGCCATGACAAGTAGTAGTATCATTGGAATT
Organism: uncultured Tissierella sp.; assembly: GCA_964590735.1. Lineage (GTDB taxonomy): Bacteria > Bacillota > Clostridia > Tissierellales > Tissierellaceae > Tissierella_B. Next base: position 26,974 of record CAZPZN010000011.1, on the reverse strand, counting down.
ATATTAATATTTATTTCCATAATTCTCTTAAACATTAAAATCGGTGAAAGCAGGCTTTAAGGATAATAGAAAAGAAAAATTAGTTAAGAAATTTAGAGAAGACTTCCAAGATAGTCTTTGAAAACAAAGAGAAACTTTCATTCACATTATCAGTGGATGAAGGTTTTTATTTTTAGAGTTGCAGTTATTAATAAATCCAAGTAAGCAAAAGGCAATAACAGGTGTAATTAATTTGAAATATGCATTATTTATATTTATAATATTCTGTTATCTAAATATTCGACAATTAACTCTAGAATATAATGATATAATGAGGTATAATAATTAATAGGTATTCTTATTTGTTCAAGACATATAGGTGGTCTACGAAAATAAAGAATATCAATATAAAAAAATTTAAAGGGGGAAATAAAATGTCTAAGAAGATTATATCTGTGTTAATAGTTATTGCCATGATGAGTTCGATTCTAGTTGGTTGTAGTCAACCAACAACTGCACCAGAACCAGCAACACCAGCAGAACCAGGAACATCTGCTGAAACACCTGCTGAAACGCCTGCACCAAGTACTGGTGGAGAAAAGGTATTCGTTAATGTAGCTACAGGAGGAACTGGTGGTACTTATTATCCACTAGGAGGGGCAATGGCTAAGATCTTTAATGATAATATCGAAGGTGTTACAGCAAATGCCCAAGCTACAGGTGCTTCAGTAGAAAATATTGGATTAGTTTCTAATGGGGAAACTGAGATAGCTTTCGTACAAAACGACGTTACTTATTATGCATGGACAGGTACTGAGTCTTTTGCTGATAAAGATGCAATTACCAATATTCGTGGTATGGCAATGCTATATCCAGAAGTAATACAAATAATTGCTACTAAAAGTTCAGGTATAACTTCCGTAGATGATTTAGCAGGTAAGAAGGTAGCAGTAGGTGCACCTGGTTCAGGAACAGAGGTAAATGCAAGACAGATACTTGCTGAATACGGTTTAACCTACGATGACTTAGCAAAAGCGGATTATCTTTCATTTAGTGAAGCTGCTGACCAATTGAAAGACAAACAAGTTGATGCTGCATTCGTAACAGCTGCTGTTCCAACATCTGCTGTTACAGAGGTTACACAAACTGCTGATATTGTTGTAGTACCAGTAGATTCTGATAAAATTGCATCACTGGCAGGTAAATATCCATTCTATACCGAGGTTATAATTCCTGCTGATAGTTATAAGAATCAAACAGGGGATGTTTCAGCTGCTGCTGTTATGGCAATGCTTGTAGTTCCTGAGGAATTAGATGAGGATTTAACTTATAATTTAACTAAGTATCTTTTTGAACAAAGGCAAGTAATTATCGATACTCATGATAGAGGAAATGATATAAAACTTGAAACTGCACTTGACGGTATGCCAATAGATGTTCACCCTGGTTCTCAAAGATTTTATGATGAAAAAGGTATTAAGTAAAATAAATACTAATAGTGAAGGTATTGAATTGTTCAATACCTTCACTATTGTAAGTTTGATTTTAAGTTTAATGGTAATGATAATTATTCTATTATATTTTATTCCAGTGGATTTATTGGTAGCTAGTGATTTTAGAACCAATGATTATCTAAAGTCCTGGAGGGTTGATGAAGGAATGAGCTTTACCGTTGTTTATACTCATTCTGTAGAATTAACTCCAGTTTCGGAAACATATACTATTCAAGATGAGGAAATAATTTTAACTGAAACATACTTTAAATCCTATGGTGCGGGTCTTCCGGCTTCAACTCCATATAAATTTGAAATAACAGATGAAGGATTTAGAATATACGAAATAAACAAAGTTATAGATGATTTAACCTATAGAACTGGGGCTGTAAGGGCTAATCATACTTTGATTATTAATGATGATATATATGATTTTCTGGATTTTAGTGAGCCTAGAGAGGGCGTAAAATTTGAGGTAAGAAGATTATCAGTATTACATTATTTCATAAGGGAGGGATTTTAGTGAATGAAGAAAAATTAATTACAGATTCAGATATAGCCATGGATGTGGATAAACTAATGGAAGAGTATGACAAAGAAACCTCTAGTCTTCGAAAGTTAAAAGGTACTATAGGCAAGATAGCTTCAATAGTAGCTATTGGTATGTCGGTATTTCATTTATATACATCTTATTTTGGTACATTACTATCTGCAAGGCAAAGGTCCTTACATATAATACTAGCTTTTGTGTTAGGCTTTCTATTCTATCCTAGCAGACAGAAAACTAAAAAAGATAAGGTATCACCATTAGATTTCGTTTTTATTGGATTAGTAGTTGTGGTATTTGGTTATTTATTCTTGTTTAATGAAGCGATATTTTTAAAGGCTGGTAGCGTAGAGACCATAGATTTAGTATTTGGTATAATTGCCATATTACTAACACTTGAAGTTGCTAGAAGAGTTGTTGGATCAGCTTTACCTATAGTGGCAATAATATTCTTAGTTTATGCTTACTTAGGACCGAATATGCCTGGACTTCTTGCCCATAGGGGGTTTTCTGTAGAAAGAATTATTTCCCATATGTACTTAGGCTTAGAGGGAATATTAGGTATACCATTGGGAGTTTCTGCAACCTTTGTGTTTATGTTTATATTATTTGGATCGTTTTTAGAAAAAACAGGAGTTGGGAAATTCTTCATAGATATTGCCTATGCACTAACAGGGCATTTTAAAAGTGGTCCAGCTATGACTGCTGTTGTAGCAAGTGGATTTATGGGTTCTATATCAGGAAGTTCTGTGGCTAATACAGTAACTACTGGTGCTTTTACAATTCCATTGATGAAGAAAACGGGCTACAAACCTTATTTTGCAGGTGCAGTAGAGGCTGCAGCTTCAACTGGGGGACAAATTATGCCTCCTGTAATGGGTGCAGCAGCATTTATAATGGCTGAATTTACTGGTATAGCATATAGTAAGATAATCATTGCAGCAGCCATTCCGGCTATATTATATTATTTTGCAGTTGGAACTATGGTTCATTTAGAGGCATCGAAGTTAGGTTTAAAGGGGCTACCGAAGGAAGAACTACCTAAAGTTGGAAGGATAATGAAAAGAGATGGATATATGATTATTCCTCTATTTGTTATTATTTTCTTTCTATTAGCTGGATTTACACCTACTAAATCCGCATTTTATGCAATTGTTGTAACTGTAATAATAGCAATTTTAGCTTCTATTATAAAAAAGAATCACTCATTTGGCATGAAAGAACTTCTTGGAGCATTAGAAGCTGGTGCTAAAGGTGCTGTAGGTGTAGCTTGTGCATGTGCATGTGCAGGAATTATAGTAGGTGTTGTTACACTTACCGGACTTGGACTAAGGATTGCTGGATTAATCGTTTCTTTAGCTCAAGGGAACTTATTATTAACTCTATTTCTTACCATGATTGCATCTATAATTTTAGGTATGGGTTTACCTACCACCGCAAAATATATAGTATTAGCTACTATGGCAGTACCAGCCTTAATTCAGTTAGAGGTAAATATTTTAGCAGCACATTTGTTTATACTATACTTTGGAGTAATTGCTGATATTACACCACCTGTTGCTTTGGCAGCCTATGCAGGTGCTGGGATTGCAGGGGCTAACGCTATGAAAACAGGATTTCAGGCAGTAAAGATTGCCCTAGCAGCATTTATTGTGCCCTATATATTTGCAATGGATCCAAGTTTGATATTGGTTAAGGAAGTAGTAGGAACTGATGTAGTATTTCTACCAATATACTCTGCAATTCCTATAACATTATCTGCTATTTTGGGAATTCTGTGTCTTGCAGCAGCTGTTGAGGGTTATTTAGTAGACTATTGTAAATTTTATGAGAGGATACCTCTTGGAATTGCGGCTTTCTTATTATTAAAACCTGGTACATTGACAGATGCTATAGGTTTGATTGTATTAATCGGAGTTTATTTCTTACAAAAGAAAAGGGTAAAGGATAAAATAGCCGTAGTATAAGTTATTTTGGATTAAATAAAATAAAAATCACTGGGAATGACTTTCCTCCAGTGATTTTTATTTTTAGCAGTAGGATAATGTATATATACCAAAACCATAAAAAATTATCAAGTTAGTGTGGCAAAGGCCGAGGAAATAGGCAAGTAAAATCAAAATGTAAAAAAAGAAGGGAAATTGTCGGAAATACCTTACGATAAAAAGAAGGAAAATAAGAATAGATGTCGAATAAAGCTAAAAGACTATAAAACGGATGTGATAAAGGATGAAATATGTTATTGATGTTCTAGGTACAAAATATCCTGATAGAGTATTATTAGTAAGAGATCTACTTAATTCCCTTCTTGATCAAGTTGAATTTGGTATGAAGAACTTTGTTGATGATGGATTTTTACTTGATCAACTTGATAGTATACACGAAGAGTTAAATGGGCTGATAGATAAGATAGAAGTTGGCTTTGGTCAAATGAATTTTTTAGATGGCTATATTAAGTATCCAAAGAAGAGAAGACCAAAACATGATGAGCTAGTAGTAGATAATACACTTGCTCATTCACTTTTAGAGAATTTTACCCATATAAGGCCCTATGGTTATAGATTTTCATATGGACAAGCTTCTCTAGATGAAGAAATTATTGAGTCAAGAACTTGGAAGGATATGTATATAAGTATCTGTAAGACCTTTTTAAAGTTGGATGAGAATAAATTTATCTCTTTCCAAAAGAAGACTTTTATGAATGGAGAATCAAGAGATTATTTTTCTGACAATGAAGGTGATTTGGATCACCCCTATAAATTAAAGGATAAAGTTTATATATGTACTAAATTTGATGCTAATGGATTTAGGGACATGCTTATAAAGATAATTAAGGAGTACAACTTTGACGTAGGAGAGTTTAAAGTTTACTTCAAGGCGGATTACAATCCACTTCACAAATAAGTACGAGCCCAGGCTCGTATTTTTTAATTGTCTTTTCTCTTAATTCATTTGATAAGCACCTATAATTCTATTATACTTATAGTAGATATAAAAAGACTTTAACTTGTAAAAATACAGATTGAAAAGAGAGGATGAGGTGGATGACCTATAATTTTGATGAAGTAGTTAATAGAAGAAATACTAATTGCATTAAGTGGGATACTCAAGAAGATGATGTTTTACCTATGTGGATTGCAGATATGGACTTTAAATCCCCAGATGAAGTAATAGAGGCTCTAGTAGAAAGGGCAAAAGAAGGGGTTTTTGGATATAATTTTAGACAAGATGGCTTTTATGATTCCATAATTAATTGGGTTAAGAAAAAATTTGATTGGGAAATCAAAAGGGACTGGATTGTATTTACACCTGGTGTAGTTACAGGTTTTAATATTGGAATTAGAGCTTTAACTGATGAAGATGATGGGGTTCTTATACAAACTCCAGTTTATCCTCCTTTTAAAGGAACTATAGATAATATAGGAAGAAAATTAAGGACAAATCCTTTAATTATTAAAGATGGCAAATATCAAATGGATTTTGATGATTTAGAAAATAAGCTTAAGGAATCTAAAGCGCTACTTCTTTGTAGTCCTCATAACCCAGTAGGTAGGGTATGGACCAAAGATGAATTAGAAAAGTTATCAAAACTATGTGTTGAAAATGATGTTTATATAATATCAGATGAAATCCATTGTGATTTAGCCTACAAGGCAAATAAACACACTATGATCGCTTCTCTTTCAGAAGAGATGGCCAATAGAACTATAACATTAATAGCTCCAAGTAAGACCTTTAATATAGCTGGTCTATTTACATCTGTAGCAATAATTCCAAATGAAGAGATTAGAAACAAGGTTAATGCAGAAATTGCAGCTGTTGGAATAGATCATACATCTATTTTTGGAGCTCTTGGCCTTGAAGCTGCTTACACATATGGTGAAGCTTGGTTAGATGAACTTTTGGATTATCTAGAAGGAAACGCTGATTATGTTGTTGATTTTATAAAGGAACATATCCCTGAAGTTAAGATAATAAAGCCTGATGGTACTTTTCTATTGTGGTTAGATTTTTCTAGCCTTGGATTAAGCCAGGATGAGCTAATTGACCTGATGTTAAACAAGGCTAAGGTCAATATGAATGATGGTACAAACTTCGGAGAAGAAGGAAGGGGCTTCCTTAGAATGAATATTGGAACCTCAAGAGCAAATATAGAAGAAGGCTTAAAGAGAATAGAAAAAGCAGTGAAGGCAAATCATAGATAAGGGTATATATTAGAAAAAGCATAGAAAAACTACGAGACCACTGAAAAACTATCTACTAATGTCATTTCGACTGAAGCGAAGCGTAATGGAGAAATCTCCTCTATTTAAATAATTGAAATTCGGAGATCCCTCGGCTACGCTCGGGATGACAAAAACGAATGATATCAATATGGTCACTTTTTCAGTGATCCTAAAAACTACTGTCTTGACTTAGAAGTTCAGTAGTTTTTGTTTTATCATAACTAGACTATCACTTGTTTTACACAATGATTATTTAGGATATAATTAGATTAGAGTAATATAAATGGGGTGAAACTATGGATAGATTACTTATTGTTGATGATGAAGAAAAGATTAGAGAAGTCTTAAGAGAATATGGAGAATTTGAAGGATATGAAATTATTGAAGCAGAGGATGGTATGCAGGCAGTAAAACTCTGTAAGACTAATGATTTCGATCTTATTGTAATGGATATAATGATGCCTAAGCTAGATGGATACTCAGCTATAAAGGAGATAAGAAAGCATAAGGATATACCAGTACTCATGCTATCTGCAAGAGGCGAGGAATATGATAAACTCTTTGGATTTGAATTAGGAATTGATGACTATGTAACCAAACCATTTTCACCAAAAGAGGTTATGGCTAGGATTAGAGCCATAATTAATAGAAAGCAGACTAGTGAAGCTAAGAATAAGAAATTTGTTTATAAAGGTTTAGAAATAGATTTTGATGGAAGAAATGTTCTTGTGGATGGCCAAAAGGCTGAAATGACCCCTAAGGAATACGACATTTTATTCTATATGGTTAAAAATAAAAATATAGCCCTATCAAGGGAGAAGTTGCTTAATGAAATTTGGGGCTTTGATTTTTATGGAGATGATAGAACTGTTGATACACATATAAAGATGCTTAGAAGCAGTCTTGGACCTTATAGAAATTTAATTGTAACTCTAAGGGGTTTAGGTTATAAATTCGAATATGATGAATAGGTGAATTATGAAATATCTAGATAAGCAAAGTATCAAATTTAAAATATGGACTTATTTTATCCTCTTTGCAGCAGTGATAATGATAACATTATGGCTCTTACAAACCGTATTTTTAAATCAATTTTATGAGTCTATGAAGACCAATGAAATAAAGAAAATAGGCAATTCGATAAGCCAACAATATGGGAAGGAAGGTTTTGAAGACCTTTTATATACAACATCCTTAAGTGAAGGAATAGTGATTCAAATATTAGATGAAAGTGGGAACCTAGTATATCCTTTAAATCTATTTGATATCCTTAGGCAGCCTAGGCTTGAATCCAAACTATTTTCAGAATTCCTAATAAATCTATTTAATTCTGAGGATAATCATGTAATTTATTATCGTGACGATAGTAGGTTTAGCGAGCCTACTCTTGTCTATGGTTCTGTTTTAGAGAATCCAAGTGGATCGAATTACTTTCTATATATAAATTCCATTCTTCAACCTGTGGATTCAACTGTAAATGTATTGCAAAAACAGCTTATAATAGTTACATTTATATCCCTTGCAATGGCCCTTATACTATCCTATGTAATTGCAACAAGACTTACAAAACCCATTGATGAGATTACTCATTCTGCAAAGTCCTTAGCTCAAGGTGATTACAATGTAGTCTTTAAAAAGGGTGACTATAGCGAAATAAATAATTTGGCTGATACTTTAAATTATGCAACTGAGGAACTTTCAAAGACTGAGGGATTAAGACGTGACTTAATAGCCAATGTATCCCACGACTTAAGAACGCCTCTAACCCTTATTAAGTCCTATGGTGAAATGATTAGGGATATATCTGGAAACAATGAAGTCAAACGTAACTCCCATATCAAAACTATTATAGATGAAGCAGATAGACTCTCTTTATTAGTAAACGATATGTTAGATTTATCTAAGGCTCAATCCGGTCTTGAAAATCTTGGTATGATCAGCTTCGATATTAAGAAAACTACTGAAGACATATTAACAAGATTTAGACTTTTTAAGGATAAATATGGTTATAGCTTTGACATACATTCAATCGGAGAAAGCACGGTCTGCGGGGATGAGAGTAAAATTCAGCAGGTAATTTACAACCTGGTAAGTAATGCAGTAAACTATTCAACAGATACTAAGGAAATAACTATTAATATAATTGATGAAGGAAATACAGTATTATTTGAGGTAAAGGATAAAGGTATGGGAATACCAGATGAACAATTGGCTAGTATCTGGGATAGATATTATAAGGTAGGAAAAAGCCATAAAAGAGCTAATTCAGGTTCTGGTATTGGACTTTCCATTGTAAAGTCCATCTTAGTAGCTCATAAGGCAGAGTATGGTGTTGAAAGTACATTAGGTGAAGGTAGTACATTTTATTTTAAATTAAAGAAGAGCAAAAATAAATGAGACAGTTGAATTCGACTGTCTCATTTGATGTAGATGAATATGTTTATTTAAGCTCTGGCTTATCTTTTAATAGGTCTTTATTGGAATTATTATCTTCAACCCTATTTTTTTCCTCAACTCTTTGAGGATCATTTAGCATTGAAGGTCTATATCCAGAACTAAACATTTGGTTTTGCCAGTTGGGGTTATCCGTATTGTTCCATGGATTTCCCATTGTATTTTTGCCAATTAAGTAGTTTTTGTCACTCATGCTTCGACTTCTTTTGTCCCATTGTTCCTCATTTTTCCCTTCCATTCGAAATTCATGTTCCTTTTGATTAAGCCAGCCTTCATATCTGCTTCTTTTTTTATCACTCATTTATTTTCCTCCCTATGCTTAATATTCACAAGTAAAAATTAAATATTCATTATATTCAAATGATAATGTTTATCAATTAAATATAAGGGTAAGAATATTCTAGATGATTATTTAATTAAAATAGATTAAGGAGAGATTTGAATGACTTTTAAGTTACCAGAACTAGGATATGATTATAACGCATTGGAACCACATATTGACAAAATGACTATGGAAATTCATCATACTAAACACCATCAAGCTTATATAGACAATTTAAACAAAGCTTTAGACGGTCATGAAAAATATCAAGAGATGAGCATTAAAGACCTTGTTGCAAATTTAAACTCACTTCCAGATGAAATTAAAACAGCTGTTAGAAATAACGGTGGAGGACACTTAAATCACAAGATATTTTGGAAGACTATGTCTCCAAATGGAGGCGGAAACCCACTTGGTCAAGTAGCTAAGGGTATCGATGAAGACCTAGGCGGATTTGAAAAATTCAAAGAAGAATTCAAAAAAGCTGCACTTGGAAGATTTGGTAGCGGTTGGGCATGGCTCGTTGCAGATAAAGATGGCAAATTATCCATTACTTCAACAGCAAATCAAGATAACCCAATTTCAGAAGGATTAAAACCACTTCTAGGAATCGATGTTTGGGAGCATGCTTATTACTTGAAATATCAAAATAAGAGAGCAGACTATATTGATTCTTGGTTTAATGTAGTTGATTGGAATAAGGTAGAAGAGAAATATAATCTAAAAGATAAATAGGAAATTTAAATTTAAGAATGTAAATCCAGTAGTATTGATAAAAATCTATATTACTGGATTTTTATTTGTATGAGAATTACATATTCAAGATGGAAAACATTATCCAGTTTATTGCCAATGTTTTAATCAGGCTGTCTAGAATAATGATTGTAATGTACATAGTAAATGTTATACAATCAATAGGTGACTTCTCATCAACTTCTGTAGGAATATTTGGAAGAAACAATCATGAAGAGCGGAATTAATGGTGATAGAAGAGGAAAAGTAAATAAAAGTCAAGCAGAATAAAAACCTAATTTAAAAGGGGAAGGATAATATGGATAGGGGAATTCAAAAAGTAAACAAGCAAACCATGGTCCAGCAGGCCATAGAATTACTAAGGGAATATATTTTGAATTTAGATTCTGATAATATGAAGCTTCCTTCTGAAAGCCTTTTAGCAGAAAAAATGGGGCTTTCACGCTTATCAATTAGAGAAGCGATGGTAGTCTTAGAAAATGAAGGACTAATATCAAGAAATCAAGGTAGTCCAACTATTGTAACAAGCTTTGCTAGAAAACTAGCAGAAAATACTGATTATACAGGAGAGTTGGGAAGCTTTATTAAAGAATGTGGCTTTAAACTTGATGTAAATTTATTATCCAATACATATGAGCATCCAGATGAGAAAACAATTGAGGTCTTTAATATGGATGAGGATGATCTGGTTTTGACTGTTAAAAAATCCTTTCTAGCGGATGGTAAACCAGCTGCATATTGTATAAACAGATTGCCTAAAGATTTATTTAATGAATTTGAATTTAATGAAGAATGCCTTGGGGAGTCTATGTTCGACTTTGTAGAGACTAATACTAATTATATTTTTAGTCATGATTATATGGAGTTTATACCGGAGCTAGTAACAAGTGAGATAGGCAATATATTGAGTTTAACCCCTGCTAGTCCAATTTTAAGGGTAGATGTAGTTAAATATGCAACTACAGGTAGAGTTATAATGTACAATACAGAATACTATACAGATTCCTTGATAAGATTTAGTGCATTGAGAAACAATTATGGGTCAAGAATAAGTAAACTTAGTTCATCAGATACGGCTTTAGGATCCAATAACCATAAAAGGTAAATATGACAATTACGAATATGAAACAATAATATTATTTCTTGTAAAGCTGTCTTAACCTATAAATTCAATTAAATTTTCTGTCGAAAAGTAAGAAAAAAAGCTACTTACAAATTTCTTTAGAATATTTTCTTATTATGAATGTAAATTTGTTAAAACTATCTAGTTAAATTTGTGCTTGTATAAGTTAAACTATATATTAGGTTGTAAAGTTGTCAGATAAGTTGATGAAATTAGAACTTTATAGCATTGAGCTATCTAGTGCAATTTGGTTTCAGCTCATCTTAAAACTAATTTCAAAAAAATTAGAAGGGTGTGGATTGAAATGAAAAGTGAATTAAAGAAGGAAGTCGGTTCAGTATTTAGTATGGATGGCGTACCTCCTATCAAAGAAGTTGTCCCTCTAGGATTTCAACACGTTGTAGCTGCATTTGTAGGTATTGTAACTCCAGCTTTGCTTGTTGCAAACGTTGCCGGCTTAAGTAATACTGATAAGACTATGTTAATTCAGATAAGTCTTATAGTATCTGCTCTTGCAACATTCTTACAACTATATCCAATCAAAGGAATTGGATCTAGCTTACCAGTAATTATAGGCACTAGTTTTGCTTATGTACCAACAATATTAGCTATAGCTGGTCAATTTGATATTGCTACTATATTAGGCGCACAAATAGCTGGTGGTATAGCAGCATTTATATTTGGTATCTTTGTTAAACAACTTAGAAAGTTTTTCCCACCTATAATAACGGGAACAGTTATATTTACTATTGGACTTTCACTTTATGCAGTTGCAGTAAGATATATGGCAGGGGGAGCAGGAAATCCTACATTTGGGTCTCCATCAAATTGGTTAGTAGCAATCATAACTCTAGCAGTGGTTACTTATTTTACATATTTTAGAAAAGGACTTCCAAAACTTGCAGCAATCCTTATTGGAATGATAGTTGGATATATTGTATCATATTTCATGGGCATGGTATCATTTGATGCTGTAAGTGATGCATCTTGGTTTGAAGTTGTACCCCCACTACACTTTGGCATTAAATTTGAAATAAGTGCTGTTATATCTATGGTCATAATGTATCTAGTAAATTCAGTGCAGGCAATTGGAGATTTTTCATCAACAACATTAGGTGGCTTGGATAGAGAACCAACTGATAAGGAACTATCAGGTGGAATCATGGCTAGTGGGATTACAAGTATAGTAAGTGCATTCTTTGGCGGATTACCTACAGCTACTTATAGCCAAAACGTAGGAATAGTAACTGTAAATAAGGTTGTTAATAAGGCTGTATTTGCATTTGCAGCAGTAGTGTTTTTAATCGCAGGAGCCATTCCTAAATTTGCAGCAGTATTAACCACAATACCTTCTGCGGTTATTGGTGGAGCTACTATTTCAGTATTCGCAATGATAGCAATGACAGGAATCAAGATGATATCATCATCTAATCTTACTCCTAGAAATACAGCTGTAGTAGGCTTAGCAGTAGCTATTGGAGTTGGAATTACATCCGTACCTGGTGCATTAGATGGTTTTCCAGTATGGGTAGGAACAGTATTTGGAAGTTCTTCAGTAGTACTTTCAACACTAGCGGCAATCGCACTAAATGCAATTTTGCCTAAGGATAAAATTGAGGAAGTTGAAGATCAAGAAGGAAAAAAGGATAATGAAAAATTAAGCGCTAATGCTACTAGAGCCTAGATTAATTGATAATGAGTATATTTTCTAAAATATACTCATTATCATAATTTACAGCCTAGGAGCAAAGTAAGTTATAATAAGGTGAATGAAAGTAGAAACTGCAAGCAGTTTCATCGAAGATTAATATAGTATGAAAAGAGGGATTAGGATGATTACATTTGGGGATTATTTGTTACCAAAATCTATAGACGAAGCATATGAAGCATTGATTTCAAAAAAAACCGCTAGATTAATTGGTGGTGGTTGCTTTTTAAGAATGGGTCATAAGAGACTAGGCTTAGCAATAGATTTGTCAGGTGCAGGTCTAGATTATATAGAAGATACAGGAAGTGAAATTGAAATAGGTGGAATGACAAGCCTTAGAACCTATGAAAAGTCTGAAGTCTTAAAAGATTACTTTGGTGATATGATTGGAGACTCAGTTAAACATATAATTGGTGTTCAGTTAAGATCTATAGCAACTATTGGGGCAACAGTCTATTCAAGATATGGATTCTCAGATCCTATAACTGCCTTGTTAGCCTTAGATGCAGATATATATCTGCACCATGGTGGTAGAATGTCCTTAGAGGATTATCTTAAAGAAGAAGGTCATAGAAGAGATATTTTAGAAAAGATTATCATTAAAAAATCTAAGAAGGGTGCATCTTTTCAAACCTTTAGGAATTCCCAAGTAGATTACGCTATTTTGAGTGTAGGAGTAGTAGATGGTGAAAAAGGAATTAGAATATCTGTTGGTGCTAGACCCCAGCGGGCTACATTAGCTTTAAAGGCCATGGATTACATAAATGAAAATGGTATTAATGAAGAAACTGCAACAAAAGCAGGACAAATAGCATCTGAAGAATTACATTATGGAAATAACAATAGAGGCTCAGGTGACTATAGAAGAGAATTATCAAAAGTACTTGTAAAGAGGGCATTATTGGAGGTGTCAAAATGATTATAAATCTACAGATTAATGGTAAGAAGAAGTCTTTTGACGTGGCTCCAGATGAGTATCTAGTTGAGGTATTAAGAAGATATGGATATTTAAGTGTTAAGAAAGCTTGTGATACTGGGTCTTGTGGTGTTTGTACAGTTTTAATAGATGGAAGCCCTGTATTATCTTGTTCCTACTTTGCTGTACGTGCAGATAATAAGAGTATTACTACAGTAGAAGGTATTTCAGGTGAGGATAGAAAGCTTGGGGAGCTTTTAGTAGATGAAGGCGTAGATCAGTGTGGATATTGTAGTCCAGGTCTGATTCTTACTGTAATTGCTATGAAGAAAGAACTTAAAAACCCTACAAAAGATTCTATTACACAGTATTTGACTGGGAACCTATGTAGATGTACAGGTTACGTAGGGCAATTAAGAGCTATTATGAGGTATATGGAGGTGACGGAATGAAAGATAAGTTTGAATCAGTAGGACAGAGTAAATCTAAAGTAGATGGTATGGGCTTAGTTACTGGAAAACCAGTTTATACTGATGACCTAGCACCAAAGGATTGTCTTATTATTAAGATTTTAAGAAGTCCTCATGCATTTGCAAAGATTAAGAGTATCAATACTGACAGGGTAATGAAAGTGCCTGGAGTTGAAGCTGTCTTTACATATGAAAATGTACCGAAAAACCTATATACAAGAGCTGGTCAATCCTATCCTGAACCTTCTGTTTATGATAAATATATTTTGGATGAGTATGTACGTTATGTTGGTGATGAGGTTGCAATAGTTGCAGCAGAAACTGAGGAAGCTGCTCTTAAAGGCCTTAAGCTTATAAAGGTAGAATATGAAGTTTATGAACCTGTTTTAGATATGATGAAGGCACAGGAAAGTAAGAGCCAAATTCACTTTAGGGAAAGAACTTTCTTAAATATGGATAAGGGTTTTGAACCAGAGAAGAATATTTCGGCTGTATATAATTTTGCAGTCGGTGATGTTGATGAGGCCTTAGAAAATTCCCAAGTGGTGGTTAAGGAAAGATATGTAACACAAGCCCAAGCTCATGCCATGATGGAGACTTATAGAGCTTTTTCATATATGGATCAGTACGGAACATTGGTAGTTGTATCATCTACCCAAATTCCTTTTCATGTAAGAAGAGAAGTAGCTGGTTCTTTAGGAATATCAGCAAGTAAAGTCAGGGTAATAAAGCCAAGAATTGGTGGAGGCTTTGGTGGAAAACAAACTGCACAAGTTGAATTTTATCCAGCCTTAGTTACCTATATGACCGGAAAGCCATCAAAGATAATATATGATCGCAAGGAAACCTTCCAAGCAACTTCTTCTAGACATGCTATGACCTTGGATGTAACCTTAGGATCAGACTCAGAAGGAAATATAAAGGCGATTGATATGGATGTAATATCTGATACAGGAGCCTACGGAGAGCATGCTGCAACTGTTTTAGGAGCAGCTGGATATAAGTCACTACCCCTATATAATAGGGTAGAAGGTGCACGATTTACTGGTAAAGCAGTATATACTAATCATACCCCTGGAGGAGCATTTAGAGGTTATGGTGTTACTCAAGGTACCTTTGCACTGGAATCAGCTATAAATGAATTAGCAGCAAAACTAAATATGGATCCTTCAGTCTTACGTGAGAAGAACATGCTCAGAAAAGGTGAAACATCAGAGATATTTAATCTTACAACAATAGGCGCAGGAAGTGAACCTATACCAATGGATAGTTGTGAATTAAAGTATTGTGTTGAGAAGGGTAAGGAACTTATAGATTGGGATAATAAATTCCCTAGACAAGTAATCTCCCCAACAAAGGTTAGAGGAGTAGGAATGTCATTAGCAATGCAGGGTTCAGGTATCCCAGGTATAGATACAGCATCTGCTAGTATTAGACTAAATGATGGAGGGACATTTACCCTTCTGACTGGAGCAGCTGATATAGGAACAGGAGCTGATACCATATTAAAGCAAATAGCGGCTGAGGGATTGGGCGTTTCCAACGATATTATTACCGTGTTTTCTGGGGATACAGAATTAACTCCATTTGATGTTGGAGCATATGCATCGGGTACTACTTACTTTTCAGGAAATGCAGTTAAATTAGCTGCCTTAGACTTGAAGGAAAAGATTCTAGTAGAAGGTGCTAGAGAGTTGGGAATAGACATAAAGGATGTAGAATTTGATGGATTGGATGTAAAATCAAAGGATGGAAGTAAGAGTATATCCTTAGTTGATTTTTCTAACAAGCTTATATATAAGAGGCCTCATGCTCAATTAATGGGAACAGGTTCCTACACCACTACAGACCTTGCACCACCATTTGTGTCTGGCTTTGCTGAAGTTGAGGTAGACTTAGAAACTGGCAAGGTTGATCTATTAAACTTTGTTGAAGTCATAGACTGTGGTACTGTTATCAATCCAAAGCTTGCAAGGATTCAGGCTGAGGGTGGAATAGTTCAAGGAATAGGTATGGCCTTATTTGAGGAAGTTAAAGAAACTAAAAAAGGTAAAATGATTACTAACACTTTGATGCAGTATAAGATTCCTTGTAGAATGGATATCAACAATATAATAGTTGATTTTGCAGATTCCTATGACGAAACAGGTCCCTATGGAGCTAAGTCAATTGGTGAAGTAGTAACTAATCCTGCTCCGCCAGCTATTGTAGATGCAGTATTCAATGCTACTGGGGTAAGAATAAGGGAGTTGCCTTTAACCCCGGAAAAGTTAAAAATGGAATTGATGAAAATTAATAAGTAATTCAGAGGCAACCAATTTTGGTTGCCTCTTTTATCTACTAATTTAATTTGTAGAGTCCAGCAAAGTTGCGAGGCTGTAGTAATATTAAATAAGGGTTTTTCATTTATATAATTTATGATAAAATGAGGATGATGATAGTGAAGTAGTAATATCATGGAGAATTCATTCATAAATGGTTTACAATGAATGGTATTTGGTAAGAATAAAAAGATTGAGGTGATTATATGAAACTGGATTTTGAAAGCATAATATCTAATCTTAAACAAAAAGCTACGGATCTTTCTGGTGATAATGGTAAAATAGCTGATCTATTAAGAAAGACTAAGAAGACTATGGAAGGCAATAAGGAACTAAGAAGTATAATAGATGACTTGAAGGTTATGGTGGATCTTGTAAAAGACCATTACAATGGAAGCTATAAAAATCTTACAAATACTTCAATAATAATAGTATTAGTAGGTCTTTTATATCTAGTTAACCCAATGGATTTAATTCCAGATTTTATTTTTGGGGGTTTTCTCGATGATGCTGCAGTTATTGCCTATATTTTTAAGAGGCTAACTACAGAAATCGATGCTTATAAGCTATGGAAATCTGAAAGAAGAAAAACGGATGATGATATTATCGATTTAGATGATGTAATTGAAATGGAAGACATTGAATTCGATAAAGATGTTCATAATGACGATATGATAGATATCACACCAGAAAAATAATGGAGTTAACAAAGGGAGGTTGTTATGAAAGTAAAACTTATTTTAATACTTTGTCTATTGCTAGTAATTTCTATTCCATCTTTCGGGGAAGAGATGATTACAGAGCTAGACCTAGGAACACCTTCATATTTATCCTTAAGTATTGAAGGAGAAAAGTTCCTTATTTCATGGAAAAATCCCTCTAATATCTATGGTCTAGGGAATATAGACTATCAAGTTGATTATAAGGTTGGTAGAGGTCAGTGGGCTTCTTTAAACAAGGAACTAAAATCTATTTATCTACCATTTTCCCCAGATGGAAGAACAAATATCGAGATAAATCCAAAGGCAGAAGGCATAGCAGACAAGATTGATTTAGATAATACTAACTATAGTTTTAGGGTTAGATATAGCCAAAGATTAATAAAGGATGGCATTAACTCAAGACTAAATGGGTTTTTCTCAAGTCCTGTATCCTTAGGCCTAAAGTCCTATTACCAAAATGCTTCTGTATGGGCTTTTGGAGAGCTTGATAGAGCAGTTGAAATTAGTATTGTTCCAGATAGTATTAGGGATGATATGAGGACGGAAATTACAAGAGAAGAATTTAGTGAAGTTATAGTAAAGCTATATGAGTTACAAACAGGGTCCACCATAAACTATGATGGTCAATCCTTCTTGGACACTAATAATTCAGATGTCCTAAAGGCTGCTAAACTTGGAATAGTAAATGGGATAGGAGATGGAAAGTTTGCTCCAAATAATCTTGTAACTAGACAAGAGATAGCAGTAATGTTAGTAAGGACCTTAAAGATAGTGAGTCCTGATTTGGATTTAACTTATGATGATAATACTTATACAAGTGAATCCAACATCTCTTCATGGGCAAAGGATGCAGTATTCTTCATGAGATCAAAAGAAATTCTCAAAGGAGATGACAAGGGGCTTATAAACCCACTAGGTCATTCAACAAGAGAACAAGCAGTTATTTTAGCATTGAGGACACACGATACATTTTAGAAAAGAATTCACAATGCACAGTTCACAATTTACAATTAATAAAAAGGTATATGGAGTTTTTTAAAACTCCATATACCTTTCTTTTAGTATTTTTTTAAATATAGTATTTGCAAAAAAGTATTTAGTGATTAAATTATCACGACTTCGAAAAAATTTGGTAACTGAACTTTGTTTTTTATGCAGGAAATTAGTTAATGATTAACACCCTTTTAAGATAGACCCCATACTCAGCTTGTTAATCATGCTAATTTACAAATAAAAAACATTAGTTCAGTCAAATTTTTGAGGGAGTAGGAATTTAGGCACTAAATACTTTTTATTCCTTTACTCCTTTGTAGATTTCAATCCCAATATACATCCAAGTAAACCTAGTATAAAACTCAATACAATTATAAAAATGCTAATTCCAATTACCATATCTTTATAGTTAGGAAGGACCACAAAAGGTAAATAGCCTGTGACCCTTGAGCTTATAAACTTAATTACCAAGGCAACCATTCCTAGAGATAGAAGGGCTGCAAGTAGACTCATAAATAAGCCTTCTAGGATATAGGGAAAGGTGATAAAGCTTTCTGGCGCTCCTAAAAGTCGTAAGGTGTTTATCTCATCACGATTTGCATATATGCCTTGTCTTATAATATGGGATGTGATAACCAAGGTTGCGATACTGACAGCTGCTATTACAAGAATTCCTAGGATATTGGCAAGATTGGATATACCCCTTAAATTCTCTAGTATGGCCTTATTATCCCTAACCAGGTCAACACCTTCTAGGCCTCTAATGCTATCAGCTACCGTATCCATATTATCTAAATCAATCCTAACCTCAATGTAAGGGCTAAATGGATTATGGTCAAAGAGCTCTAATATCCTGGATTCTTCTCCCATTATTTCTGTCATTCTTTTTTTAGCTTCACCTTCATCAATGGATGAAAGCTCAAGAACCCCATCTATATTGCTAATATCATCTAACATTTTATTCATATCACTATTTTCAAAGTAATATACACTAATTTCAGCCTGGCTTTCTATAGATTCCATCATATAATTTATAGACCATCCTCCTGCTAGTAACATGGATAGGAGGAAGAAGATGAAACTTAGACTCACTATAGATAGAAGATTAGATGCTAAATCTAATTTCAGAATTGTCCTGATTTCTTTAAGGAAGTAGTCCAAGTTTTTAGCTATTGACTTCATGTAATACCTCCTCAGAGCTCATCTCACCGGATTTAACCCTAATCTTTATACAGTCTTTTTCATCTTCTATTAGGTGAGTGGCATGAGTAGTTATAATAACAGTTGTATCTTCACTTCTAAAGGATTTAAGTAGGTCTAGAATATTTAGGGAGTTTTCTTTATCTAGATTTCCAGTAGGTTCATCGGCCACTATAAGCCTTGGTTTTCTACAGACAGCTCTGGCAATAGCAACCCTTTGTCTTTCACCATAGGATAGGTTATCCACTAGGGATTTTACCTTATGGGCTAGTCCTACTTTTGCTATTGCCTCTAGGGCATACTCCTTCATTTGACTTTTAGAAAAATTCAAGAATCTCATTCCAATGAGGACATTATCTAGAACCGTCCTACCATCAAGAAGTCTAAAATCTTGAAATATAGGTCCAATTTGTCGCCTAAGTTCCCGAAGTTCTTTTTGGCTGATTTTATTCATATTCTTGTCTAATACCTCTAAGCTTCCCTGAGTAAGTACTTCCATACCCATTAAGAGTTTAAGGAAACTAGTTTTACCAGATCCACTATGGCCAGTAATATAAACTATCTCACCAGATGGAATCCAAAGGGATACATCCTTTAAGCCAAGGGTACCATCTGGATATTCTAGATATAAGTTTTCTGCTCTTATCATTTTATCCTCCTTAAAATAGTACAGGATTAATTGTTAATTCTAGTCTGTCATCAAGTATAATCACATTTCTAATAGTAGACCTTTCTAAAAGTTTATTGAAGTTAAACTCCAAATAACCAAAGCTAAAAAGCTCCTCTAAAGCTGATTTTTCTAGTTTCATGTCCAAGAAAGAACCACTTTCCATATTATACCTTAGACTTTGTTTGTTTTCCAGTATTTCAAGGCTGCCAGACATATGAATTCCTAGATCAGGCAGGATAAGTTCCATATTGTCCTTGTTCAATCTCATTTCAACTTTTGTAGGAAATGACTGAGATGAAAGGATTCTTTCCAGGGATTCTTCCCTTATGATGCCTTTAACACCAGTAAAGCTAATTTTAATATCTATAGTATCCTGAGGTATATTACCTTCTTCAATCATCCTAGTAAGGTGATTAATGGTTTCAGTAAAAATTGGCTTAATTTCAGTCCAGCTACTTTCAAGTCTTGATAGGTATTCTTCATACTTAATTTTCTCATCTTGAAGTGAGGCTAGTCTTTCCTCTAAGTCATCTTTCAAAGTGGTTTGCTTTTGGATTGCTTCCCTAACCTGTCTTTGTTTTTCTTCTACATCTTCTAATTTTTCTTTAATTTTATTTCTATCCATTACAAGTGCCTCCTTAGCACCTTCTAATTCTATTAGAAGGTCTTCTGTACTAGAGGATATATCTCTTATTAAATTGATTCTTCTCAGAAGTGTTGAAAGGCTTTCAGAACCTAAAATTAAATCTAAATAGGTATTAGACCCATTTTTTTGGTAGGACTGAAGGATCTTTTCCATAATATTTAGATTACCATCATATTCTATGATTTTCTCTTGAATCTGTTCTTCAATAGCTCCTATTTCTTCTTTTAAATTATCTATTTCAAGAGAAGCAGTTGACTCTACTTCTTCCATCTCTTTAATTTCTTGAACTAAAATAAATAGCTCCTCTAAAATCATTTTTTCTTCATTAGTTAGCTCTTCCATAGACTTGGATTCTTCACTGGCCTTATCTGTTGATAGAGTTGCATTGATGCCTAGAGCAAAGGAGAATATAATCATCACTACTAATGATATGCTTATAAATCTTTTCATTAGAACCTCCTAGGATATCTTATGATATGTGCTATTACAATTATATCACTTTTAGGTTGAATACACATAAGATATATTATCTGGGATTAAACGAGGAGGTATCATATGGATATAAAGCGAATTGCCATAATTGGCGGTGACAAAAGAAATATAGAACTTGCAAATTTACTAGAAGAAGATAGACACCAAGTCTTGGTTTATGGCTTCGATAAACTTGACCTATTACTAAATAAAACAGAAAAGCTCCATGAAGCAATAGTGGATTCCGATGTAATCATAGGGCCATTACCTTTCTCAGAAGATTATGAGCATATAAATGCACCATTTTTTACAGGAAAACTTAGGATTGATGAAGTGCTTGGAGTGCTAAAGAAGAACCAGATATTCACTGCAGGTAAGATTCCTAAGGGTTTTATAGAACTGGGAGATCAATTAGGAGTTAAAGTAATTGACTACTTCGCTAGGGAGGAAATGCAGGCACTTAATGCAATACCTACAGCAGAAGGTGCTATCCAAGTAGCCATGGAAGAGTTGAGAACTACAATTCATGGCTCTAACTGTTTAGTGCTAGGCTACGGAAGGATTGGAAAGTCATTATCTAGGATGCTCCATGGAATAGGTGCCAATCTATTTGTTGAAGCAAGGGATTACGGTGATATAGCATGGATAAAGAATAATAATTATAATCCCATTCATATAAAGGAACTTAAATACTACTTATCCAACATGGATGTAGTCTTTAACACCATTCCTAACCTTATCTTAGATGAAGAGTTATTAGGAAAGCTTAAGGATGATGTATTAGTAATTGAATTAGCATCAAAGCCTGGGGGAATCGATTTGGAATCTGCTAAGGATTTAGGCATAAAAGTAGTAAGTGCATTAGGACTTCCAGGTAAGGTAGCACCTGTTTCAGCAGCAGGAGCCATAAAGGACACTGTATATAATATAATTGAGGAAATGGGGGATATCAATGGATCTAAGAGGACTTAAAATAGGTATAGCACTTACAGGTTCGTCTTGTAATTTTGAAAGGGTATTTCAAGTGATTGAGAAGCTTGGAGAGAAAGGGGCAGACCTTTATCCAATAATCTCACCAGCTGTGGATACTTTTGATACAAGATTTGGAACAGCCCAAGAGTGGAAGGATAAATTAAATAAAATAACTGGCAAAGAGCTAATCACTACTATAGTAGAGGCTGAGCCAGTAGGACCAAAACTTAATCTAGATCTTATTGTTGTAGCACCATGTACTGGGAACACCCTTGCAAAGCTTGCTAATGCAATAACGGATACATCTGTTACCATGGCCTGTAAGGCACATCTAAGAAATGAAAAACCATTGGTATTGGCCTTTGCTACCAATGATGCCTTAGGTGGAAATGCTAAAAATATTGGGATGCTGTTAAATATGAAGAACATCTACTTTGTACCATTTGGCCAGGATAATGCAGTAAATAAGCCAAAGTCCATGATAGCAGACTTCGAAAAAATAGAGGATACTATTGAAGCGGCTTTAAAAGGTAAACAGCTTCAACCAATACTATTGTAGTCATTAGTGATTTCACTGAGGATGGAATATAAAAACCCATCTTCAGTGATTTTCATTGCTAGCACTTTAGATTATTAAAATATATTTTCAGAAAAATGTAAATAGTTGTTGCTTTTTTAACTTCCAGGGTATAGAATAGGTTTAATATTTTTAAAAAGGAGGTCTTAATCTTGCTAATAAAAAACATTAACAAGAGCCATTGGGGATCTAATTCGGGCTATGAGAATAAGATTTCCGAAGGTCTGAGGAGTTCCTCTCTATTATAGATTTAAAATAATAGGAGGAATGAAAAGTGGCAATAGAACAAATTGATTTCGTAAAACAGATAGCGACACAACTAAAGGGTAAGGATTTTATATCTCTTCATGATTTTTCAACTGAGGAGATAAAATATATTCTTAACTTTGCACATGATTTGAAATTTAAGCAAAAGAAGGGGCAACCTCATCAAATTCTTAAAGGAAAGACCCTTGGTATGATATTTCAAAAGAGCTCAACTAGAACAAGAGTATCCTTTGAAGTAGGAATGTATCAATTGGGTGGCTCCGGTCTTTTTCTATCCTCTAATGATCTTCAGATCGGTAGAGGGGAACCCATTAAGGACACGGCTAGAGTATTATCCAGATATGTGGATGGAATAATGATTAGAACTTATTCACATGAGGATGTACTAGAATTAGCAAAATATGCGCATATTCCTGTAATAAATGCACTTACGGACCTTTTGCATCCATGTCAAGTGCTTGCTGATTTGATGACAATTGAAGAGCATCATGGCAAGCTTAAAGGTGAAAAACTCACTTACATTGGTGATGGAAACAACATGGCTCATTCACTTATGTTTGGTGGAGCTAAAATGGGGATGCATATAGTCATAGCTGCACCTGAAGGTTACCAACCTAATCCTGAAATAGTGAAACTTGCTATGGAGGAATCAAAGGTGACAGGAGGCTCAATTACAGTAACAGCAGATATTAAAGAAGCGTCTAAAGATGCCAATGTTCTCTATACAGATGTATGGGCAAGTATGGGTCAAGAAGAAGAGTCTAAAGAACGAATTAAACATCTTAAATCATATCAAATAAATAGTGAGCTCTTAAAACTAGCTCACAAGAACTGTATTGTTATGCATTGTTTACCGGCTCATAGAGGTGAGGAAATCACTGAAGAAGTACTAGAGGGACCTAGTTCCGTAGTATTTGATCAAGCTGAAAATAGATTGCATGCACAGAAGGCCATTATGGCATTGACTATGTAGATGTTTATAGAAAATTGATTAGGAGGCTAAGGAAAATGAAAAAAGTTGTGTTAGCGTACTCAGGAGGATTAGATACATCAGTTATTATTCCCTGGTTAAAAGAAAATTATGGTTATGATGTAATTGCAGTAGCAGGCTATGTAGGTCAAGGCGATGATATGGAGGCTGTAAAGAAAAAAGCTATAAGTTCAGGTGCCAGCAAGATTTATGTAGAGGACATAAGAGAAGAGTTTTTAACAGAATATGTATGGCCAGGATTAAAGGCTGGATGTATATATGAACATAAATATTTATTAGGAACTGCATTTGCAAGACCAGTTATAGCAAAGAGATTAGTAGAAATTGCCCTTCAAGAGGGTGCAGAGGCCATTTGTCATGGTTGCACTGGAAAGGGTAATGACCAGGTTCGTTTTGAACTAACTATCAAAGCTCTTGCACCAGAGATGAAGATAATAGCTCCTTGGAGAATTTGGGATATAAAATCCAGAGATGATGCTATAGAATATGCTGAAAAAAGAGGTATAGAGGTTCCAGTAACTAAGGAACGTCCATATAGTATGGATGGAAACCTATGGCACTTAAGTCATGAAGGTGGAGACTTAGAGATTCCATGGAATGAACCAAAGGAAGACCTATATCTTGTAATAACCCCACCAGAAAAGGCACCAGATACCCCAACCTATGTAGAAATAGAATTTGAAAAGGGCATACCTGTAGCTATTGATGGGGAAAAATTAGGAGCAATAGAGCTCTTGGAAAAAGCAAATGCTTTAGGTGCAGCTAATGGAGTAGGTATTGATGATATTGTAGAAAATAGACTAGTAGGGATGAAATCGAGAGGTGTTTATGAAACTCCAGGTGGAACCATCCTCTTTAAGGCTCACCAAGAGCTAGAATATTTGACTTTAGATCGTCAAACAATGCATTATAAAGAAGTTATAGCTTCCAAATATGCAGAGTTAGTATATGATGGAATGTGGTTTTCGACCATAAGAGAAGCACTAGCAGCGTTTGTAGATGTTACACAGGAAACCTGTACTGGGACTGTAAGAATGAAGCTATACAAGGGAAATTGTACAGTGGCAGGAAGTAAGTCTCCATACTCATTATATAGCGAAGATTTAGCAACCTTTGGTGAAAGCGATTATGATCAAAAGGATTCTGAAGGATTTATAAACCTATTCGGGCTTCCATTAAAGACAAAGGCAATAATGCAAAAATCAAACAAATAAATTTTCGTTAATAGGTGGTTAATCCATTAAAAGGAGGTCTTAATCTTGCTAATAAAAAATATTAACAAGAGCCATTGGGGATCTAAATTCGGCTTTAAGAATAAGATTTCCGAAGGTCTAAGGAGTTCCTCACTATTTTAAATGAAATTAAAAAAATAGGAGGAATATAAAATGATAAAGAAAATATTAGTTATATTATTAGTAGTATCTATGATGATTTCACTTGGGGCATGTGCAAATGGGGGTTCAGATTCTACACCAGCTGAAACCAATACAAGTGCAGATCAACCACAAACAAATGAACCTACAGCAGAAGAGCCTGCAGCTGAAGGTGGTAAACTAGCAGAGATTAAAGCAGAAGGTAAAATAGTACTTGGAACAGCAGCTGGCTATCCACCCTTTGAATTTCATAAAATTATCGATGGTCAAGACCAAATAGTAGGAGTCGATATAGAAATCGCTAAGAGAATTGCGCAAGAATTAGGTGTAGACCTTGAAATAGTAGATATGAAGTTTGAAGGAGTAATTCCTGCTCTTGTAACTGATGATATAGATATGATAATTGCTGGAATGGTTGCAACCGAAGAAAGAGCAAAGGTAGTAGATTTCTCAATACCTTATTATCAAGCAAAACATAAGCTTGTAGTAAAGCTTGATGATAAGGAGATTTATAAGGAATTTGAGGATGTAGATGTAGAAGGCTTAAAGCTTGGAGTTCAAAAGGCTACTACACAAGATGCTTTAGCTAACGAGATGTTCATAAAGGCAGAAATAGTTGCTATCAGCAAACTTCCAGACGTAGTAATGGAATTAAAAAATAGTAAGATAAATGGCGCAATCATTGCGGAGCCCGTTGCAAATGCTTATGTTAAACAAAATACAGACCTTTATGTAGCGGAAGCTGATTTAGGTACTGAGCCTGGAATCAATATAGCTGTGAATAAAGGAAACCAGGACTTATTAGACTTAATTAATGAAATCCTAGAAGAGATGGTATCAAAAGGTGAAGTGCTTCAATTACTAGATGAAGCTACTGCTTTATCTGAACAATAAGAATGTTAGAACTTTCCTATTCGTAACAAGAATCTTGTAAACCCCCTGCTTATCTTAGCCAGGGGGTTTTACTCTTCTAGAAAATATTTATATAGTTTATTTCCTAGCGTTTTTAAATTCCTTTCTTCAACTACAAATCCTATTCTATCAGTATCATAATCTGTTTTAATTATTTTGTCCTTATTTTCATTTATAAAAGGGATAAGCCCTTTAAATATACTATCCTTATAATTAGGATTATAAAATAGTGATACTAATTTGTCATTTTCATAGGACTTAATTGCAAATCCTTTAATGGCACGATCTTCGCTCTCTTTTGATATTAGAGTACCTTCCTTATCATGAAAGGTGGAAAGTACTCGGATTGGGATACTATGCTTCATGCCCGTTAATACAGCCCTTGGATGGATTACTGATGCCCCAGTAGATGCTAAGTTATACATATCCATATAGGATATATATTTATGGAATGAGGTATGCGGTACTATTCTAGGGTCAATTAATGCTACTCCTGGAACATCGGTATAGATATATACCTGATCAGCATTTAGGTAGGCTCCTAAAGCCACAGCTGTTGTATCACTTCCTCCTCTTCCCAGGGTGGTGATTTCCATTTCCTTAGTTATACCTTGAAATCCTGCTACAACTACAATTTTATCCTCTTCTAAATATTGTATAATTCTATTTATATTAATCTCTAGTATCTTTCCTGAATTAAAATCATTATCAGTAAGTATTCCTGCCTGAAAACCTGCAAGTGGCTCAGAGTGAAGGCCAACACTTTCCAGCAAATGAGACACAATGGCTGCAGAAATAGTTTCTCCACAGGACATTTATGATAGCAAATCCAATTCCGGTAAAGGCAGCACTAAATATGACAGGAACG
>CAZPZN010000010.1:0-31426 GCA_964590735.1 uncultured Tissierella sp. | reverse complement strand
AAATTGGTCATGGTGCTCTTGCAGAACGTGCTTTAGAACCTGTTATTCCATCTGTAGAAGAATTTCCATATACTATTAGACTAGTGTCTGAGGTTTTAAGCTCAAATGGTTCATCATCTCAAGCAAGTGTTTGTGGAAGCACATTAGCCTTACTTGATGCAGGTGTACCAATTAAAGCTCCAGTTGCTGGTATTGCCATGGGACTTATTAAAACAGATGAAAAGGTAGCAATTCTTTCAGATATTCAAGGGCTTGAAGATCACCTAGGAGATATGGACTTTAAAGTAGCAGGTACTAAGGACGGAATTACTGCTATACAAATGGATATAAAAATAGCAGGAATTGATGAAAAGATTCTAGTTGAAGCTTTGGAAAAAGCAAGATTAGGAAGACTTTATATCCTTGATAAAATGACTGAATCCATAACTGAGCCTAGGGCAGAGCTATCTAAGTATGCACCTAAGATTTATACTATTCAGGTAAACCCTGATAAAATAAGAGATATCATTGGACCTGGTGGAAAGATAATCAACAAGATAATTGATGAAACAGGTGTTAAGATAGATATCGATGATGATGGTAAGGTATTGATAGCTACATCCGATGCGGAAAGTGGGAAGAGAGCTATTGAATTGATTACCAATATCGTTAAGGAAGTAGAAGCAGGAGAGATTTATCTTGGTAAGGTAACTAGAGTGACTACCTTTGGAGCATTTGTTGATGTTCTTAATGGTAAGGAAGGTTTAGTTCATATATCTCAACTAGCAAGAGAAAGAGTTGCAAAGGTTGAAGACGTAGTCAAAGTTGGAGATGAAATCATGGTAAAAGTTATGGAAATCGACAACCAAGGCCGTATTAATCTTTCGAGGAAAGCACTATTACCAGAAGAACCAAAGGAAAATAAAGAGCAACAAAAGGATCAAAAAACTCAAGATTAATAAATTAATTCATGAACCATGTGGTTCATGTTTTATTTTTTGTATAAATATCCTTCCTCTGAATATATATAAGTAGAAGGAGGGATAATATGAAATTTTTAATTGTAAGTAGAAAGATGCTAGCTGTAATATGTGGGGTATTAGCAGTATTATTAATTGTTTTATTGGTCTTTGTATTTTCTAATAATAGTAAGGAGGTTTATAAAGAGGATATTTATTATAAGGGAACTAGTGAAGAAAAAACTATTGCTTTTGTATGTAATATCGACTGGGGTAATGAATATATTCAACCTATGTTGGAAGTCTTTAAGAAAGAGGACATCCATATATCATTTTTTCCAACGGGAAGGTGGGCTGAAAACAATCCAGAATTAGTAAAAGAAATTTATGAGACAGGCCATGAAATTGGTAATCATGGATATCTACACAGGGACTACAGTAAATTGTCATATGAGGAGAATATAGAAGAAATATCTAAGGCCCAGGATATTTTGAAGGAAATTACTGGACAAACCCCTAGACTATTTGGACCCCCATCTGGGGCTTATAATGAATTCACTCTTAAAGCAGCAAAGGATTTAAATAATAGATTTATACTTTGGTCTATAGATACTATTGATTGGAGAGAAGATGCAACACCTGAATTGATTACTAAAAGGGTAAGTGAAAACGCAGAGAGGTCAGCAATAGTTTTAATGCACCCTACTGAGAATACCCTTAAGGCCCTACCGGAAATAATAAAATATCTATTTCAAAATGGTTATAAAATTGGTACAATAGGTGATGTAATATCTTAAATTGGAGGAAATAATGTATATAATAGACAAGTTAGAAAATGGCATAAAAGTAGTCATGGAGAGGATTGATTACGTCAATTCAGTGACCATAGGAGTCATTATTGAAAATGGATCAATCAGAGAAGACCATTCTAATAATGGGGTATCGCATTTTATAGAGCATATGCTTTTTAAAGGTACTAAGAATAGAACACCTAAAGAGATAGCAGAATCAATTGATGACATTGGGGGCCAAATAAACGCCTTTACTGGTAAGGAACAAACATGTTACTTTGCCAAAGTACTTGATCAACACCTACCCATCGCCATTGATGTCCTAGGTGATATGCTAAATAACTCTCTGTTTTTACCGGAGGATATAGTAAAGGAGAAGGGAGTTATCCTAGAGGAGATCAATATGTATCAAGATGCTCCTGAGGATTTAGTCTTTGAATTATTAAATGACTTAATGTTTGAAGGTACAAGCCTAGAACTACCAATCCTAGGAAGTGTAGAAAGTATGTCAAAGCTTAGTAGGGAAATGATTATTGATTACTTCTATAATAACTATAACCCAAATAATATGGTAATTTCCCTAGCAGGGAAGTTTGATTCTAAAGAGGTCATGAAACAACTAAATGAATGTTTTGCAACCTTTAATGTTGGAATAAGAGACCCCCTTGAAAAAATAAGAACATCTCATAAATATAGAAATAAAATATCTGGCATTAGAAAGAATATTGAACAATTGAATATATGCCTTGGATTAGAGGCAGTTAATAATATATCCGATGATGTTCAACCTATATTAGTAATGAACAATATATTTGGTGGCTCTATGAGTTCACGCCTATTTCAAACCATTAGGGAAGAGCGTGGCCTAGTTTATTCAATTGACTCTCATCTTTCCACCTATGACAATACAGGTGATTTAACCATATATGCAGGTTTAAATCCCGACTATTTAACACATGTTATGGAATTAGTAAAAATTGAGATGGACTTCATGAGGAAAAATCTTATAAGCAAGGAAGAGTTAAGAAAATCCAAGGAACAATTAAAGGGTTCTTATATCCTGGGTATGGAAGGAACCTTTAATAGAATGTTTGAGATAGGCAAATCCATGTCTCTAATAGGAAAAATTGAATCTCCAAAGGAAGTTATAGATAAAATAGATGCAGTTACAATGGACGATATCCATAGAGTAGTTAATATGATATTCGATAAGTCTAAGTTAAATATCGCTTATGTTGGTGAACTGGAAGATGAAAAGAAAACAAAAGATGAGTTAAAGAATATATTTGAGATGAGGTGCAATGATGATAGTGAAGATTATCAATAAGTCTACAAATGCCTTGCCAGACTATGAGACTGATGGTTCTGCAGGAATGGATTTAAGAGCTCACCTGGAGGCTCCAGTGGTCTTAAAACCATTACAAAGAGCCTTGATACCCACAGGTTTATTCTTATCAATACCAAAAGGATTTGAAGTCCAAGTCCGAGCTAGAAGTGGCTTAGCAATAAAAAATGGAATTTCATTAGTCAATGGAATAGGCACCATAGACAGTGACTATAGAGGTGAAGTAAAAATCATACTTATAAATTTAGGTAATGAAGATTTTACTATTGATAATGGAGATAGAATAGCTCAAATGGTATTAGCTAAATATGAAAGGGTTGAATTTCAAGTTGTTGAAGATTTAGATGAAACCCATAGAGGAAAAGGCGGCTTCGGGCATACAGGTCTTTAGTATCTAATGAGATATTATCATAAATGATAATCATATTATTTCATTTTCTTTCATATGATTAGATAAGTTTAAGTCTATGAAATTAAGGAAGGTGACCATATGAGACTAAGTGAACTTGGAGAAAAAGAAGTCGTAAATTTAAATAGTGGTGGTAGAATGGGAATATTAGCGGATGCAGATTTAGTTATTGATGAAGAAACGGGAAAAATTATTAGTCTTTTAATACCAGATAGAAGATTTTCATTAAAGCTTTTTCAGACAGAACGAACTTCTATGGAAATACCATGGGATTCTATTAGAAAAATAGGATTTGATATGATTATAGTAGAACTAGATTATTAAAACATAATCCTTTCGAGATTATGTTTTTTTCTTGGCATAAAACCTTTAATTAGGTAAATGATAAGAAGAGAACAGAAAGGAGAGTTTTATAATGGATGACGAAAAAAAACAAAATAATACTAATACAGAAAATACAGAACAGGAGAATGCTGATACTATAAAGGATTTTGGAATCCCTGGTTATGTAGGTTATAAGAAGAACATACAATTTATATCCTTAATAGGAGAAATTGAAGGCCATTATTTAGCATCCTCAGATAAGAAGACAACAAAATATGAACATATTATTCCATTGTTGATTGGTAGTCAACAAGACCCATCCATTGAGGGCTTATTTATTATATTAAATACAATCGGTGGTGATGTAGAGGCAGGCCTTGCCTTAGCAGAGCTAATAAAAGGTATAAATAAACCTAAGGTATCTATAGTATTAGGTGGAGGTCATAGTATAGGAGTGCCATTAGCTACTTCCACAGATTTTTCTGTTATTGTGCCCTCTGCAACTATGACTATTCATCCAATAAGAACCACAGGTTTAGTCATTGGGGTGCCACAAACTTTTAGATATTTCCAGAAGATGCAGCAAAGAATTAATGATTTTGTCTTAAGAACATCAAAGATTAGAGAAGAAACTCTGTTAGATCTAATGTATGCAACGGATCAATTAGCAAATGATGTAGGGACCATATTAGTAGGAGATGAAGCCGTCGATTTAGGCTTAATAGATTCGGTTGGAGACTTTACATCGGCGCTAGAAAAGCTAAATGAGTTGATTGAAAAAACTAGGTAAAAAATTCTCTAATATGCTATAATAACCATAGACCACACTAACTTAAACAACAATAAAAGAATCAGGTGAACTGGATGAAAAATAAGAGGAAAAGTACAAATACAAATAAGACTAAAAGAAAAACTTCAAATAAAGTAGAATATTCAAAGGATATAATAGGAGTTATAATAGTTGCCTTGGGCCTTTTAACCCTCTTAAGCCTATTTTCCACAAAGATGGGTATATTAGGACAGATAATCAATGGAACTACTTTTTCTCTTATGGGCTTTGGGGGGTACTTTTTCCCTTTTTTTATAATGGGGACAGGCCTAGTCTTTATTATAGATAGATTTGAGAATCATGAAAGAAAAGTTATTATTGCAATATTAGTAATTTTACTTAGTATCTTAATTATCTTTGATGGTATTAATCCTACAGATAGCGGGCTTATTGAAAGAGTCCAAAATGGTATTAACCTTTCAAAAACTAATAAGGGTGGAGGATTTCTTGGAAGTATGTTTGGATTTTTCTTCTATAAGTTCTTTGGTTCCATTGGTACATATTTAGTTATATCCGTCCTAATATCCATAAGTCTACTAATAATCACTAATACAAAGGTAAAAGATGTTATAAAAAAGGCTAATGAATTGAAACCAGACATAAATATTGAAAAACCTAAGAAAAGAAGAAGACCTAGTGTAACTGTAGATCAGCTTTTGGAATTAGAAGGTGAAAACCATCAAGTTACAAGTGAGGATATAGTAATTAACGATTATGCTAAAGTATCTGTTAAAGAAAATCCACCGAAGGAAATAAAGAATTTAAATAAGGAAGTTGTAAAGGAAAAATTAACGGAAAACACCTTAAAAACTGGAAGTAAAGATATAGATCAAGAGATTAAAGAAAAAAAAGTTCAAAATAATTTTATAGCATATAAATTACCTTCTATGGATTATCTTACATCAAAGGCCTATAAATCTGACGGACATGATAAGAAGGAAATCTTAAACAATGCTAAGATTATAGAAGAAACTATGAAAAACTTCGGTATAGATGCTACTATTTCAAATATTAACAAGGGCCCAACTATTACTTGTTATGAGCTATCGCCTGCACCAGGGATTAAGCTAAGTAGAATAGTCTCCTTATCTGATAATATCGCTTTAAGCCTAGCATCCTCGGATATAAGAATTGAGGCACCAATACCTGGAAAGTCGGCTGTAGGTATAGAAGTACCAAATAAAGTTAAAGACAATGTCCTATTAAAGGAAATACTTCAATCAAATGAGTATAAAACTATAAATTCTGATATTCCATTAGCTTTAGGAAAAGATGTTTCTGGTAAATCCACGGTTTCAACCATAGATAAGATGCCCCATCTACTTATAGCAGGGGCTACTGGTTCTGGTAAGAGTGTATGTATTAACACCATTATAATGAGCATACTCTATAAATCATCTCCTGAAGATGTTAAGTTATTATTAATTGACCCTAAGGTAGTAGAACTAAGCATTTACAACGGAATTCCTCATCTACTGATACCAGTAGTTACAGATGCTAAAAAGGCAGCTTTTGCTCTAAATTGGGCTGTAACAGAGATGGAAAAGCGCTATAAAATGTTTGCTCAAAATAGCGTAAGGGATATCTCATCATATAATTCTAAGATGCTAAAAGATGATGAAAAATTGCCAAGGATAGTTATTATTATTGATGAGTTGGCCGATTTAATGATGGTGGCCGCTCAGGAAATAGAAGATTATATTTGTAGACTTGCTCAAATGGCTAGAGCAGCGGGTATGTACCTAATCGTAGCTACTCAGAGACCGTCTGTAGATGTAATAACTGGTACAATCAAAGCCAATATTCCTTCGAGAATTTCATTTTCAGTATCATCTCAGGTGGATTCTAGAACTATATTGGACATGTCTGGAGCTGAGAAGCTTCTTGGTAAAGGGGATATGTTATTCTATCCTTCCTTTTACTCTAAGCCTGTAAGATTACAAGGTGCATTCATTGGAGAGGAAGAGGTGGAAAGAGTAGTAAACTTTCTTAAGGAACAGGATATTACTAACTATGACGAAGAAATTATAGATATTGTTCAAAATACAAAAGAAGTGGATATGAATGACGGAGATGAATTATTACCTGTTGCAATTAAACTAGTTGTGGATGAAGGACAGGCATCAATTTCGCTCCTACAAAGAAGACTAAGGGTAGGTTATGCAAGAGCTGCAAGGATTGTTGACGAAATGGAAGAAAGAGGTGTCATTGGAGGTTACGAAGGCAGCAAGCCAAGAAAGGTCCTAATGACAAAAGAAGAATTAATAGAAGAAAGTCAAGGAGAGATTTAATGGTTAAGAAGAGTGTATATGTAGTAACACTAGGATGTTCAAAAAATGAAGTTGATTCAGAATTGATGCAAAGTATATTAAATAAGGATAAGTACTATGTTGCTCAAGATCTAGATGAAGCTAATATTATAATAGTAAATACATGTGGATTTATAGAAGCTGCTAAAGAGGAATCTATAGATACTATTTGGGAGATGACTAAATATAAGGAAGAAGGGAATTGTGAGTATCTTCTTTTAGCTGGATGCTTAGCTCAAAGATACTCAAAAGAATTAATTGAAGAGATTGAAGAAATAGATGCAATTATTGGAACTGGGAATATAAAAGAATTAAATAATATACTAGATTCTATAGATCAAAAGAAAAAGGTAATAAAGGTAGATAATATCGATGATAATTATTTGGAAAATATAGAAAGAATAAACTTTTCAACTACAGCTTACCTTCGAATTTCAGAGGGATGTGACAACCATTGTACTTATTGTATAATACCCAAGCTTCGAGGAAAACATAGAAGCAGAAAGGTGGAAGATATTATAAATGAGGCTGAATACCTTGTGAATAATGGGGTATCCGAAATCATTTTAATAGCACAAAATACATCGGATTACGGAATCGACCTTTATGGTGAATACTCTTTGTATAAACTCCTTGATAAATTAAATGAAATAAATGATCTTAAATGGATTAGGATATTATATCTTTACCCAGATAATTTCAACAATAAGTTAATTCAAGCCATTAAGAATAATAAAAAGGTAGTTAAATATGTTGATATACCATTGCAGCATATAAGTGATGGAGTTCTCAAAAGAATGAACAGGAGAACAAGTAAAAAAGATGTTGAAAATTTAATTGATAAATTGAGAACTGAAATACCAGGAATCGTAATTCGTACCACATTTATAGTAGGATTTCCTGGGGAAACAGAAGATGAATTCAATGAACTCTATGACTTTGTTAAAGATACAAAATTTGATCGACTAGGGGTATTTACTTATTCCATGGAGGAAGATACACCTGCTTATCTATTAGATAATCACTTAGAGCAAGAGATAAAGGATGAAAGAAGAGATAGGCTTATGGAATTACAAAGATTGACCTCAGAGGATTTAATGAGTTCTAAAGTGGGTAATAACTACGAGGTACTCATAGAAGAATTTGCAGGAGATGATACTTATGTAGGTAGAACTTATATGGACAGCCCAGAAATAGATGGGGTTGTATATATAACTACAAAATATGCCCTTGAAGAAGGCCAGTTTGTTAAGGTAAATATCACTGAGTATCTAGAATATGACTTGATAGGAGAGCTAGAGGATGAATATAGCTAATAAAATAACCATATTTAGAGTTTTTTTAGTTCCAATATTTTTAATAGTCCTTTATATTGATTTCCCATATAATGAATTTGTAGCTACAGCTATTTTTATAATTGCAGCTCTAACCGATACATTGGACGGATATTTAGCTAGAAGTAGAAATTTAGTAACTAATTTTGGAAAATTTATAGACCCATTAGCCGATAAGATATTGGTATCAGCTGCCCTTATTGCTCTTGTTGAGATGAATAAGGTTCCTGCTTGGTTAGTAATCATTATTATAGCAAGGGAATTTACTATAACAGGATTTAGAGTCATAGCCGCATCAGAAGGTGTTACTATAGCTGCTAGTCCTTTGGGTAAATTCAAAACTATAACCCAATTGATTGCAATACCACTTCTTCTATTAGATAATTTTCCTTTCAAGACTACTGGTATACAAGTAGATATTATAATGATGTATATAGCACTATTCTTTACTGTAGTTTCAGGTATTGATTATCTTTATAAGAACAAAGATACATTAAAACTAGATGATATTTAAAGAAAAAAATGATATCGAGGAAGTGAATTATGAGGGCAGAGATTATAACCATAGGTACTGAGATTATGGTTGGAGCAATATTGAATACCAATAGTAGGTACCTGTCTAATAAACTAGTTGAACTAGGAATTGAAACACTATATCATACCTCTGTAGATGATAATGCTAGTAGATTAACAGAAGTAATAAATATTGCTCTAGATAGAGCTGATATAATAATTACCTCTGGTGGATTGGGGCCAACACAAGATGACTTAACTAAGGAAGTAGTTTCCAAGTCCTTAGGACTTGAACTATCCATTGATAAGGAAGCTGAGGCAACTCTAATTAAACGATTTGAAGCATATCATGGTAATCGTAAGATGACAGAGAATAATAGAAAACAAGCCACAAAACCAAAAGGCTCTAAGCTCATAAAAAATGATCATGGAACTGCACCAGGAGTATTCATCGAAAAAAATTTAAAGAAGATAATAATGTTACCTGGGCCTCCAAGAGAACTGGTACCAATGTTTGAACATTATGTAATGGATTTAATAAGGGATGATTTTTCTATTGAAGTAAAGTCCATAAATACTATCGGAATAGGTGAATCTACTTTAGAAGCTGAATTAAGGACATTAGATATCTTTGAAGATGGATTTGATATTGCAACTTTTGCAAACCTAGGAAACTGTGAAATTAAAATAATAGCTAGAGCTATGGACAGGGAAATTCTCCAAGAAAAGATGTTAAATAAGATTTCCATAATTAGGGATCACTTTAAGGATTATATATATGGATATGATAATATTAGCATTGAAGAAGTCCTAGTTCAAAGACTAATAGAAAAAAATTATACTCTCTCCTTTTGTGAATCCTGTACAGGTGGCAAAATTTCATCAAAGATAACTAGTGTACCAGGTGCATCTCAAGTATTCGATAGAGGGTTAATAACCTATAGTAATAAAGCAAAAATGGACGAACTAGGTGTTAGTTCAATAACATTAGAAGAGCATGGTGCTGTAAGCGAAGAAACAGCATATGAAATGGCAAAAGGTCTAATAGATAAGACTAATTCAGATATTGTTCTATCCATTACAGGAGTAGCTGGGCCAGGTGGAGGAACGGAAGATAAACCTCTTGGTCTAGTCTACATGTGTATTATGAGTAAAGAGGGACATAAGATTCTAAAGAATAATTTTGTAGGAAATAGAGTTACTGTACAGGAAAGAGCTACAATGACTGCCCTTTGGCAATTGAACAAATATTTATCTAATATATAGATATTTATCTAATTTTAATTGACTTATTTATATTACTATAGTATTATTAAAATAATGAACTAGTGTTCGAAATGTGAAAGGGGTGAGTCCAGTTTAACTGGAGTAATATGACGGATGTGAATGAGAAGAAAAAAGCATTGGATTTAGCATTGAGTCAAATTGAAAAACAGTTTGGTAAGGGTTCGATAATGCGTTTAGGGGAAGGTGCAAAACTAGATTTAGACTTTATCCCTACTGGCTCCTTAGCCTTAGATATTGCGCTAGGAATAGGCGGTATTCCTAAGGGAAGAATTATTGAAATTTATGGTCCTGAATCTTCAGGTAAAACCACTGTAGCACTTCATATTATAGCCGAAGCACAAAAAATGGGAGGCAATGCGGCATTTGTTGATGCTGAACACGCATTAGATCCAGGATATGCAGAAAAACTTGGTGTAAAAATAGAAGATTTAGTTATTTCACAACCTGATACTGGAGAACAGGCTCTAGAAATAACTGAAGCCCTTGTAAGAAGTGGTGCAGTCGATGTGATTGTTGTGGACTCGGTTGCTGCTCTTGTACCAAAAGCTGAGATTGATGGTGAAATGGGAGATAGCCATATGGGACTTCAGGCTAGATTAATGTCTCAAGCATTAAGAAAGCTGGCAGGAGCTGTAAACAAGTCAAACTCAACTATTGTATTTATAAATCAACTAAGAGAAAAGATTGGTGTAATGTTTGGTAATCCTGAGACTACTACGGGAGGACGGGCATTAAAGTTCTATGCCAGCGTAAGATTGGATATTAGAAGGATAGAATCTATCAAGCAAGGCGATGAAGTAATCGGAAATAGAACTAGAATAAAAGTAGTAAAAAACAAGGTAGCGCCTCCCTTTAAGCAGGCAGAATTCGATATTATGTATGGACTTGGAATATCCAAGGATGGAAACTTAGTTGATGCAGGTGTAACTGCAGAAATTGTCAACAAATCTGGTTCCTGGTTTTCTTATAAGGACATAAAACTTGGACAGGGTAGAGAAAATTCAAAGGATTTCTTAAGGGATAATCCTGAGATAGCTGAAGAAATTGAAAAGAAAATTAGAATTAAGTACGGCTTAATAGCTGACGAAAGCTCCGGAGAAAAGAAAGAAAAATCTATGGAGTAATACCTAAACCTCCTCTAGCAGGAGGTTTTTCTATAGGAGTGGTATAGATGAGAATATTATTTTTTGCAGATTCACATATAAGAGGAACTAATCCTAAGAACCGGATGGATGATTTTCCTCAAACTCTTGAGGATAAGTTAAATGAATTAGTTGAAATAGTTGGAAATCAGAAAATAGACTATGTGATCCATGGTGGTGATCTATTTGACAGGCCTGATATATCCATATCGGTAGCAAGTAGATTCTCTAAGATCTTGAAATCAATTAAGGTGCCCTTCTATATAGTAAGTGGGAATCATGATATATTTGGCCATAATCCCTTAACCGTTAATAGGACAGTATTAGGTCTTTTGAATGAACTAGAATTCTTAACTATAATCTCAGAAGATCAAAAAATAATATTAGAAGAAAATGATTTGAAGGTTCAATTAACTGGCCAACCCTATACTTTTGATATAGATACTGATATTACAAAGAATGGGTATA
The DNA here is from genome assembly GCA_964590735.1 of uncultured Tissierella sp. Taxonomy (GTDB): domain Bacteria; phylum Bacillota; class Clostridia; order Tissierellales; family Tissierellaceae; genus Tissierella_B. The sequence continues at coordinate 19,737 of CAZPZN010000010.1, read as the reverse complement.
TACTAAAGGAGAAAGATGAGGATATAGACGTGGCTATACATATAGTTCATGGTATGCTTCTTGATAAGCCTTTTGTTAAGGGCATTCCTTTTACCCTACTTGAAGATATAAAGGCTACTAAAGCTGATATTACCTTATCTGGTCACTACCACTCAGGATTTAATACTACAGAAATTGAAGGGAAATATTTTATTAATCCAGGTGCTTTAGTTAGAATAACTAATAGTTTAAGAGAAATAGAGAGAAGACCACAAGTAGTAATACTGGACATTGGACAAAGTATTAATATAGAATATCTTAAGCTAAAATCAGCCTTAGATGGAGACCTAGTACTTGATAGATCTCAAGTTGAAAAACATGTATTTAAAAGTGAAAGATTGTATGAATTTAAGCAGACAGTAGATTCTGCTTTGGATTTTGAGAAGATGGATATAAATGATGTTTTAATAGAGGTTTCCTTCGCAGAAGGATTATCCAATGAGGTTAAATCAGAGGCTCTAAAGAGAATTGCTGATATTCAGATTAGAGGACTGGCAGGTGATGATTGATGAAATATATTAAGAAAATAATCCTAGAAAACTTCCAATCACATAAGTATTCAGTAATTGAACTAGATGAAAGAATGAATGTTATTGTAGGTCCATCTGACTCAGGAAAATCAGCAATAATTAGAGGTTTAAAGTGGGTATTGTTTAATGAACCTTCTGGTACCTATTTCATTCGTGAAGGTGAAAAAGAATGTAGTGTGACTATAGAATTTAACGATAGAACTAGTCTAAAGAGAATCAGGAGCAAGACAAAGAACTCATATATACTCATAAACAATAGTGGAGAGGAGATAACTTTTGAAGGATTTGGTTCTACCATACCTACTGAGATTATAGAAGCTATAGGTATAAAAAAAATCTATCTAGATAGTAGTGCATCAAGTTATATTAACCTTGGTGAGCAGCTTGAAGGGCCTTTTCTCCTATCAGAGAAGACTAGTACCAGAGCCAGTGCCATAGGACGTCTAGTTGGGGTTAATATCGTGGATGAAGCCCTTAGGGAGGTCCTTAAGGATATAAGAGCTTTAAACATATCCAGAAAATCATTGGAGGATAATAACACAGCTCTTAAAAACGAAATAGAAGCTTATGCTTATTTAAATGATATCAGAGAAAGTTACGACAAAGCTAGAGAAATAGAAAGTAATATCAAGAAAAAATCAGACTTATTGAATAAGTTAAAAACCCATAAAGTGAATATTGTAAAAGTTAAGGAAGAGAATCTAAACTTAACTAAAATATTGCAAGACCTTAATTCGATTAATAACCTGGAACAGGCGATAGTCTCTATAGACAATAAGATTATAAAACATAGATATATAAATAATTATGCCAAAAACCTTAAAGAGGTAAAAAAAGGTATAGACTTTAATTCAAAAATAATGAATGATTTAAAGGGAATAAAGAAAATTGACCATATAGTAAATAAATTAGAAAAAAACAATCTAAATTATAAAAGTTTTATATCTATCCTTAATAATCATCAAGAAATAAGGACTGGTATTCAAAATATGGATCTTATTTTGAATAAATTAAAGGGTATAGATAGGTCTTTTGAATATTTAGATGAGATTATAGAAAATGTTGAAAATTATAATAAGTTGAAAATTATTACATCAAAATATATGAATATTCATAAGAGTATAGTTGCAGGCAATGAATATATTGAAAAACTAGCTGAAGTAGAAATAGCAGACGGAATTTATGAAAGTCTATCTACAAGGCTAAAAAGATTAGAAAAGCATTCAGATATTTATGGGGTATTTATAAAGTATTCAAATGAAATTAAGAAAGAAATGATAAATCTAAATTCTATTAACAAAAATATAGCCGATCAACTATCTAAATATGAAATCATGTTAAAGAATATAGAAGTATGCCCATTTTGTTTAAGTGATATTGATGAAGAAAAAATAAATCATATACTTAATCACTATATAGGAGGTTAAAATGGATTACGAAAAGGAATTAGGAAGACTTAAAGAGGATCTTGATCAAGCCAAATCATTAAAATATAGAGCAGAAGCAAGGCTTGAACAACTAAAAAAACAAGAAGATGATATTATAAAGGAATTAGAGACCCTTGGTGTTAAACCAGAGGATTTAGAAACAGAGATTAATAACCTAACTCTCGAGATAGAAAAACTGTTTAAAGAAGCTAATGAACTCTTACCTAAAGACCTTTTAAAGAGGTAATCATGGACAGATTTGAAGAGTTAAGTCAAGAGTTAAATAGCTTACAGGATTTTATGTCAAGAGAAGAGGGTAAGAGAGATAAATTGATTGAGAAATATGATGAAAATAGTATTAAGCTAAGAGAAATAATTAGTGAATTAGAACTCTTAGAAAAAGTAACTATATTATTTCAAAAAACCTCAGAATACGCAAGACTACAGGCAAAAAGACAAATTGAAACCCTTGTTACTAAATGTCTTCAATATGTTTTTGAGAATAACATAGAGTTTGTTATTGAATTAGAAGAACTCAGGAATAAGGCTAATGCCGAATTTTATGTTACAAGTGATTCTAATGGAATAATAATCAAGACAAAACCTGAATTATCTCGTGGCGGTGGAGTAGTTGATATTGTTTCTTTAGCCCTAAGAATTGCTTTCTTACAAATTCATAAGCCACAAATAGAAGGTCCGTTGATTTTAGATGAACCAGCTAAACATGTTAGTGAAGACTATATTTATAATGTTGGAGAATTTCTTAAGCAGACATCTGAAATATTTGGAAGACAAATATTAATGGTTACTCATAATAATTATCTAGCTGCAATAGGTAATAAAGCATATAGGGTTGAATACAAAGATACTATTAGCAAGTGTACGGTTATAGAAAATCCTTAAGTTTAAATACCTTAATATTCATAATTGTGTCTCTATTGGGATTCTAAAGCCTTACTTTATCTTGACATAAGTTTATAAAAGTAATAAAATAAGGGTATGTGTAACCATACAATATTAAATAATTTTAAGCTAAAGTTAAACTTTGGCTTATCCTTTTATTAAAATGAGATGCACTATGGAACTTTGAAAATTTAATACGATGGAGGTGTTTAGTTATTGAAAAATTAATTTTTATAATTCTAGGCTTAATTATTGGAATTATCGCTGGTTTTTCTATAAGAAAATATATTAGCGAAGGGAAAATAAACAACGCTGAGGAGTTAGCAAAGAAGATTGAAGAAGAAGCCATTAGAAATGGCGAAGCGCAAAAAAAAGAACTCTTGCTAGAAGCAAAAGAAGAAATTCATAAGGCAAGAACTGAAGCTGAAAAAGAAAATAGAGAACGTAGAAACGAAGTTCAAAAGATGGAAAGAAGAGTACTTCATAAAGAGGAAACCCTTGATAGAAAGTCAGAATCCATCGAAAAGAAAGAAGATTTAATATTTAAAAAGAGCAAGCTTTTAGAAGAGAAAGAAGAAGCTATAAATGAGCTTTATGATCAACAAACTTTGGAACTAGAGAGATTATCAGGTTTGACATCAGATCAAGCTAAGGAATTGTTATTAGATGATATTAAAAAGGAAATAACGCATGAATCAGCAATAATGATTAAAGATATGGAATCTAAAGCTAAGGAAGAAGCAGAAAAACGAGCTAGGGAGATAATAACTACTGCTATTCAAAGATGTGCTGCAGACCATGTAGCTGAAAGCACAGTTACAGTTGTTGCATTACCTAATGATGAAATGAAGGGTAGAATAATTGGACGTGAAGGTAGAAATATTAGAACCTTAGAAACTCTAACAGGGATTGATTTAATTATAGATGATACTCCAGAAGCTGTAGTATTGTCAGGCTTTGACCCTATTCGTAGAGAAATTGCTAGAATAGCATTAGAAAAGCTAATCGTTGATGGAAGAATTCACCCTGCTAGAATAGAAGAAATGGTTGAAAAAGCGAAGAAAGAAGTAGATACAATAATTCGCGAAGAAGGTGAACAAGCTGCCTTTGATACTGGAGTTCACGGACTTCATCCAGAAATAATTAAACTTTTAGGTAGACTTAAATATAGAACAAGCTATGGTCAAAATGTTCTGAAGCATTCAATGGAAGTTTCACATCTTGCAGGTCTAATGGCTGCAGAATTAGGAGCTGACATTAAAATAGCAAAGAGAGCCGGATTGTTACACGATCTAGGTAAGGCTGTTGACCATGAATTGGAAGGCCCTCATGTTGATTTAGGTGCGGAGCTTGCAAGAAAATATAAGGAATCTAAGGAAGTTATACATGGCATAGTGGCTCATCATGGCGATGTAGAACCTGAAACTATAGAAGCAGTTTTAATTCAAGCTGCAGATGCTATATCTGCTGCTAGACCAGGTGCGAGAAGAGAAAGTCTTGAAAATTACATTAGACGTCTGGAAAAACTTGAAGAAATAGCAAACTCCTTCGAAGGAGTTGAAAGATCCTTTGCAATACAAGCTGGTCGAGAAATTAGAATTATGGTTAAACCAGAAGAAATTAGTGAAAGTCAAATAGTTCACACTGCAAGGGATATAGTAAAGAAGATTGAATCAGAACTAGACTATCCAGGTCAGATAAAAATCAATGTAATCCGAGAAACTCGTGCTATAGAATATGCTAAATAAATAATTACCTTGATGTATTAATATGTTTAACATAGAGGGGGGCTATAATAATGGATGTATTAAAAGTATCATCAAAATCACAACCCAATTCAGTAGCGGGTGCTTTAGCAGGAGTTTTAAGAGAAAATGGCACTGCAGAGATTCAAGCTGTCGGAGCAGGTGCCTTAAATCAGGCTGTAAAAGCTGTAGCTATAGCTAGAGGATTTGTTGCACCAAGCGGTATGGATTTAATATGTATACCAGCATTTGCTGATATAGTAATAGATGGTGAAGAAAGAACTGCCATAAAGTTAATAGTTGAACCAAGATAAAAACCTGCCATATGGCAGGTTTTTTTAACAATAGGAGGCAATATGATATTTGATATGCATACTCACACAACTTATTCAGATGGACTTACAAGCCCTAAAGAATTGGTTGACTTAGGAGTTGAGTCAGGGCTAAACGGAATAGCACTAACTGATCATGATGAAGTAGCTGGAATAAAAGAGGCTATCGATCATAGTAGAAAGTACCCAAATTTTTATCTTATACCAGGAATAGAATTTGGTTGTAATATTAATAATGAAGAAGTTCATATACTGGGTTATTTTATCGATTATGAGGATGAAGAGCTTTTAGGAATATTAAAAAAGCTACATAAATCTAGATATACTAGAGCTCATAATATCTTAGAAAAGCTTAAAATCTTAAATATTGATATAAGTATCGAAGATGTTTTAAAGCATTCTGATCAAGAAAATCTTGGCAGACCTCATATAGGTAGAGCTATGATTGATAAGGGTTACGTAGCGAATCTAGACCAAGCTTTTGATAAGTACTTGGATAGAGGAAAACCAGCCTATGTTGAAAGATATCAGCTTGCAATAAATGAGACCATAGACCTTATTTACAGGCTAGGTGGACTCTCTGTATTAGCTCACCCTGGCCTATTAAAGGATAGGGGTATAATTGATTATTGTATAGAAAATGGGATTATGGGAATTGAAGCCTACCATTATAAACATACTTCTTCAGATCAAGAAATCTTTGTTGAAATTGCCAAGAAAAATAATTTAATAATTACAGCTGGTTCTGATTTCCATGGAGATAGAGGTAAATTGGGTCATCCTAGTATAGATATAGACTTTATTCCAGAAATAAAAGGGAGGCTATTAGATGTATAAAGGTGAAAGGCAAAGACAATTCCCTTCAACTCTTAGTACTACTAGCTTTGTAAAACTATATATACTACATCTTTTAGTTGAGAAGAACTATTATGGGAATAAATTAAAGGATGAGATAACTAGAAGATTAAATGAAAAGTGGAGTCCTTCTTATGGAATGATATATCCTATGCTAAGACAACTAGAGGAAGAAGGTTATATAGAAGGTTGGTGGGAAGAACCTAATAAGAGATCCATAAGAAGGTATAAAATTACTGATAGTGGCTTGGAACATTATAGAGTTATTAAGCTTCAAAATAAAGAATCAATTGATGATTCCATGTTAATATTGAGAAATGTATTAAAAGATATTTATAATGAGGTGTAGGTCTTGTGGTAATATCAGATAATTACAGGCTATACTTAAAATAGGAATAAGTAGATTTAATGATTGGAGATGAATAATATGATTTTATCAAGAAAAGCATTGGCTATTGAACCATCTGTAACTTTAGAAATATCTGCTAAAGCCAAGGCCCTAAAGGATAGTGGTATAGATGTAATAAGTTTTAGTATTGGTGAGCCCGATTTTAATACTCCAGAAAATATTAGGCAAGAGGCTATAAGAGCTATAGAAGAAGGTCATACAAAATATACCCCTGTATCAGGGATACCTCAATTAAGAAAAGCTGTATGCCAAAGACTAAAGATAGACAATAATTTAGATTATAGTCCAGAAAACATCTTAGTTTCTAGCGGTGGTAAACACTCTATCTATAATGCTATTATGGCCATTTTAAACCCAGGTGACGAAGTCATAATAGGAGTTCCATACTGGGTTTCTTACCCTGAAATTGTAAGACTAGCAGATGGGGTGCCAGTATTTATAGAGACGAAAGAAGAAAATGATTTTAAGTTCGGGGTTAATGATCTAGAAAGAGTTAAAACTGCTAGGACTAAAGCTTTAATAATAAATACTCCCAGCAATCCTAATGGTTCTATTTATACTGAGAATGAGCTTAGGGACATTGCTGAATGGGCAGTTAAGAATAATATCTTTGTTATTTCAGATGAACTATATGAAAAGCTTATCTATGATAACTATAAGCACGTTTCTATAGCTTCTTTTAATGACCAAATAAAAGACTTAACTATTTTAATAAATGGTATGTCTAAAGCTTATGCTATGACAGGCTGGAGAATTGGATTTACAGCGGCTCATAAGGATATTATAAAGCTTATGAATAATATACAGGGGCAAACTACATCAAACCCTTCGTCGATAGCACAATTTGCAAGTGTAGTAGGACTAAATGATGATCAATCTAGCTTAGACGAAATGAAAAAAGAATTTGATAAAAGACGAATATATATGTATGAAACTATTAACACTATAAAGGGTTTAAGCTGCAGGAGACCAAAAGGTGCCTTTTATATAATGGTAAATATTTCTAAGCTAAAGGGAAGAACTATTAAAGGCATGAATTTAGATTCATCTCTAGATATAGCAAACTTATTACTGGAGAAGGCAAATGTAGCAGTTGTACCGGGAATTGGTTTTGGTGATGACAACTATATAAGATTATCCTATGCAACTTCTATGGACAATATTGAAGAAGGACTAAAAAGAATTAGACAAGTTATAGAGGAGTAAAAAAAGAACTTGTGGTTTACATAATATAATTATGTAAACCACGGACAATAAATTCTAGAAGGGATCAAATCATAACTAAATATTATATGAATAATGATCATCTAATTGAATATTAATATAGTTAATTGGAATTTCATAAGAAATTCAATATTATCGAAAAAAAAGGCTTTCGATAACGACTTGTGTGATGTTTTAGAGAGGTTGTCCAACCAAGTATATGGGATATGGTTGAATTTTGCTTAAAGGGGCTATTAAGGCCTTATAAGTAAAATATTCATTAATTAGTTGTAATTTTCCTATTTAGGATGAAAGACACGGTGATTCTTATAAGATAGGCTTCAAATCGAAATAATTGTTTCTAAAGAAGTGTTAAGTAGCTTTATTGTTAATCATCTAGGCCAGCACGGGCCTGTAAATTAAATATATAAATAGTGGAAATTTCTATTCGTAGTAAAAAATAAATATTCAATGGAAGATTAATGAAAAATATAGTATAATAGATGTATTGAGTTGATAATTGAATAGATCACATAATTATAATTTGAAAACATTTACAATTTTAATGAATTGCTACAAATAATTATTTAGGTATAGAACAATAATCCCTAAATAATTATAAAAAATATATCATTAGTCACAAAATAGTAATTTTGTGACTAATGATTTCAGCTAAGAGGTGGAAAATGAAAGAAATACCGGTAATTTTGGAGGATTTTCTGAACTATATGGAGACCATCAAAGGGTCTTCTCCTAACACTGTTAAAGAATATTATTTTGATTTAAGGACCTTCCTCCGTTTTATGAAAAAAAGATTTAAACTTGTGGGTGATTTGGAATTTGAAGAAATACCAATAGAAGATATAGATTTGGAATTTATTAAGAAGATTGGAATTCAAGATCTTCATGCATACATATCCTATGTAGATAAAATTCGGGATAATGGGAATCGTACTAAATCTAGAAAGGTTTCTTCTATTAAGTCTTTCTTTAATTACCTCTATCTTAGAGTAAACCTAATAGATATTAATCCTGCTGAAGGTTTAGAGTCTCCTAAATCTGAAAGCCGTCATCCTTCATACCTTACTCTAGATCAAGCTGAAGACCTCTTGAACGTGGTACAAGAGAATAAAATCGATGAATATAGGATTAGGGATTACGCAATTATAATGTTGTTCCTAAACTGTGGATTAAGACTTTCCGAACTAGCTAGTATTGATTTAGATAGCATCAAAGACAAAGACAACCTCTCCATCATTGGTAAGGGAAATAAAGAACGTACAGTATACCTTAACCAGGCTTGTATTGAGGCTATAAATAACTATTTAACTATTAGGCCAGTAGAAACTAATGACAAAAAAGCAATGTTTATAAGCAAGAGAAAAAATAGAATGAGCAATCGTGCTATACAGCATATGATAGAACGATATCTAGAAAAAGTAGGCTTAGATACATCAATCTACTCTACTCATAAACTAAGACATACTGCGGCTACTCTTATGTATAAATACGGCAATGTAGATATTAGAGCCCTCCAAGAGATATTAGGGCACACTTCAGTTTCAACAACTCAGATCTATACTCATATAGATGATGATCGCTTACGAAGTGCTATTAAGAGTAATCCTCTTGCCAATAGAAAGTCAAAAAAATCTGAAGACTAGTAGTCTTCAGATTTTTATTCATAATTATATATAGGTATCTTGATTATATCTCCAGCTACTATGAAACTATCTTCCATTTCATTAAACTTCTTTATGTCATAAACCATCTTTCTCACATCATAATCCTTTGGCATATGGGATAGTGAGATGTTCCATAGATTATCCCCTTTATGAACATAGTATTCTTTAAAGTCCTGGCTTTGGATACTACTATGAGCCTTTGAGTAAGTAAAGATTAGGTTAAATATCAATGCTGTTAGTATAAAAACTACTGTTATAAATAAAAAGAATCTCCTACTATCTACTATAACGTATCTTTTATTTTTCATTCTAGCACCTCGCACGTTTGTTCTAAACAATTGTTCTACCCTTATTATACGCAAACAATTGTTCTCTGTCAATAGTTTTTTCGAAAATCCGAACCTTTGTTTGATTTATTTATTCCAATGTGTTATAATCAACTAAAGATATGGTATGTTTATATATATGTGAGGTGACTAAAATGTATGAGGATTTATCACAAAAACAGATTGAAATATTATTATTCATAAAAAGTGAAATTCAAAAAAAGGGTTATCCACCTGCTGTAAGAGAAATATGTGTTGGTGTAGGCTTAAAATCTACCTCCACTGTACATGGACACCTAGCTAAGCTTGAGCATAAGGGTTATATTAGAAAAGACCCAACTAAACCTAGAGCTATCGAAATATTGGACAAGGATGATGACTTCCTATTAGCTCATAAAAAGACACTAGATGTTCCTATAGTTGGTAGGGTTACTGCTGGTAGCCCAATACTTGCTGTTGAAAATATTGAGGACACCTACCCTGTTCCCCTTGAACTTGTTGAAGGACACGATGTGTTCATGTTAAAGGTTCAAGGAGAAAGTATGATTGAAGCAGGAATATTGGATGGAGATCTTGTTCTGGTTAAAGAACAAAGTCAGGCTTATAATGGTGAAATCGTAGTTGCTCTCCTAGGTGAAGAAGCTACTGTTAAGAGATTTTACAAGGAAAAGGATACTATTAGATTACAACCTGAAAATCAGTTTATGGAACCAATTTATTCAAGAGATGTAAGCATATTAGGAAAAGTAATAGGGCTTTATAGAAAAGTAAATTAATGTAAATTAAAAGAAAGTTCATTGTAATTAATGAACTTTCTTTTTTTCCTCTTTAGTTTACATAATTATCTTATGTAAACCTATTCAATATTTATTAAGCTTTTACTATAAAGATTGTTAAGAGATTTTAATACTCCAAGCTTACAATGGTCGTAGGTAAGCCCTCCTTGATAATAAACATAATAAGGCTCTCTCATAGGACCATCTGCAGATAACTCAATTGAAGAACCTTCAATAAATCCACCTGCAGCCATAATAACCTTGTCTTGATATCCTGGCATATCCCATGCTTCTGGTATTACATATGAATCTACCGTTGAAGCAGCCTGAATACCCTTACAGAATTCACTTACCCTTTCAGGCATTAATAATTCAACACCTTGAATTATATCACTCCTAGGATCATCTACATCTGGAACAACCTTAAAACCAAGGTCCTTATAGGATTTGGCAACCAATAATGCCCCCTTAACTGCCTCTGCTACTATATGAGGAGCTAAGAATAGACCTTGCATAGTAGTCCTTGATGTACCAAACGTAAGACCACAATCCTTACCAAGACCTGGAGCAGTAAGTCTATTAGCTACCATCTCGACTAAGTCGCTCTTCCCTACTACATATCCTCCCGATAGAGCTAGTCCACCACCTGGATTCTTTATTAGAGACCCCGCTATTATATCTGCACCAACATCAGTTGGCTCCTTAAGCTCAAGAAACTCCCCATAGCAGTTGTCAACCATAATTATAGCACTAGTATTGTATTCTCTTATGCTCTTTATGGCTTCTTCTATCTCAGCTATTGTCAGCGCTCTTCTGTCGCTATATCCAGTTGACCTTTGGATCATAATGACTTTAGTTTTTTCAGAAATTGTATTTTTAACTGCATCTAAATCAATCTTATTCTTAAGCAGAGGAATCTCCTTATACTTTACTCCATATTCTACTAAAGTACCTGAAGCATCACCTTTAACGCCAATTACCTTTTGTAAGGTATCATATGGAGCCCCTGATATAGCAACTAATTCATCGTTTGGTCTTAATATTCCAGATAGAGTTAATGTAATAGCATGGGTTCCAGATGCTATTGTAGGTCTAACAAGAGCATCCTCTGTATTGAATACAGAAGCATATATAGCCTCCACTTTATCTCTACCTATGTCTCCATAACCATAACCAGTGGTCCAATAAAAGTCAGTAGAACTCAATCTATTGTCCTGCATGGCTTTAATAACCTTATACTGATTATATTCTCGGATTTGATCTATGGCTTTAAATTTATCAGTGATAGATTCTTCCTTTTCATTTACATAATTAATTACCTTTTCGTCTAAATCAAATTGTTTTGATAATGTTTTTATAGTATATTCGTTCATTTTCACCTTATCCTTTACATAGAAAAGTCTCTTTTTACAGAGACTTTTTATTATTATAATAGTAAAATTCTATTTTTTAATCTTAATATTTTGGAGAACTTTCCGTCAATGAGTAACAAGAAAGCTACATATACGCTTCTTTAGAAGCTTTTCTTATTCCAAATTTATTGGTTCTATTGGTATTATTGTTGATATTGCATGCTTATATATCAATTGTTGTTTATTATCACTATCAAGGACTAAAGTGTAGTTATCAAAGCCTTTTACCAGACCCTTTATCTGATATCCATTGACTAAGAATACTGTTATACCAACATTGTCCCTTCTAGCCTTATTCAAAAAAACATCTTGTAAATTAATTCCCTGCTTCATTTATACCCCTCCTTGGTTTAAAGCTTATGTAAAACATAATCTTTAATTTCATAAGATAATTCATTTATACTCTTGAAATCATCAACATCCACCCATTTTATTCTATTATCTCTTCTAAACCATGTCAATTGTCTTTTTGCATAATTCCTACTCCCCTGCTTAATTTTTTCAATTGCATCAGCTAAAGAGATTCCATTTTCTAGGTATTGAATAATTTCCTTGTAGCCTATGCCTTGTAATGACACTAAATCTTTATTATAGCCCATAGATAATATCTTTTTAACTTCATCTATTAAACCCATTTCAATCATAATATCTACTCTTTTATTGATGTTTTCATAAAGTTTTGATCTTTCCATGTTCAGGCATACCATCACAAGATTATAGTCTGTATTCAGTGATCGAAAGTTCTTATTATATTCGGTCATGGTACTTCCTGTAATTTCATAGATTTCAAGAGCTCTAATTATCCTTTTTCTGTCTTTAATACTTATCCTCTCCGCACTTTCTTTATCTACCATTGAAAGCATTTCATGAAGATATTCATTCCCGTATTGGTCTCCTAATAATTCTAACCTGCTTCGTATCTTTTCATCAGGAGCTACTGATGAAAAGTTTAGATTATATGTTAGAGAATTAATATATAATCCAGTTCCGCCTACAACGATAGGGAGCTTTTTTCTATTATTTATTTCCGATATAAGTTGACTTGTCAGATCTTTATAATTGGAAACTGAAAAGCTTTTATCAGGCTCTATAATATCCACCATATGATGTATGATACCATCCATTTCAGACTCAGTCACCTTAGCGGTACCAATATCCATATATTTATAAATTTGCATTGAGTCTGCAGATATTATTTCCCCATTAAGTTCTTTAGCAAGCTTTATAGAAAGGGAGGTCTTTCCAACAGCAGTTGGACCCATTAAAATAAACAAATTTTCCTTCATTACATCACCTAAATTATCCTTAAGAATTGTTTTTCAATATCTCGTTTAGTCATTTCCATAATAGTAGGTCTTCCATGTGGACAAGAATATGGGTTTTCACATTTGGCTAAATCCTTTAATAAGCCTTGAATCTCTATAGATGAGATTTTATCACCAGCTTTAATAGCACTAGTACAAGCCAATTTCATTAGTTTATCCAACCTAGTTTCAAAGCTATTCTTGATATCCTTATCCAAATTATCTAGAAGATCCAAAAATAAATTTTTAACATTTGGTTTACCAAATAAAAAAGGAACTCCTCTTATGGCATAGCTAGAAGGACCAAATTTCTCTAGCTCAAAACCCATTTTCTCAAAGTAATCTAGGTTTTCGGTTAGATAAGAGCACTCTGCATTGGTCAATTCTATGATTTCAGGTGCTAAGAGCTGTTGAATATTAATGGCTTCTTTTTCAAATTCCTGCCTATATCTCTCATACATTATTCTTTCATGAGCTGCATGTTGGTCTATAAAGTATAACTTTTCATTAATTCTGTCTTCGCCTAGGATATAGGTATCAAATAAAATTCCAATAGGAATAATTTCAGGCAAATTCCTTTTTTTAATTTCCACATTTTCTGGTATTACATCGTTAGTATTATTAACCTTATAACCATTATATATATCTTCAATATCTAAGAATAAATCAGTTTGACTTTCCTCAGATATTAGTTTGTTTTCTACTATATCATCGCCTAAGTCTATATTGGAATAGTCTCTTACTAGTATAGATGCTTCTTTGTCCTTAGACATTTGGAATAGATTAGGAAGTTCTTCTTTTTTCTTCTTTTCTTCCTTTACTTGAAATGTAGGTATATTTATTTTAGGCACTAGTGCATCCTTAATAACATTGCTAATTATACCAGTTATGTCATCCTTGTTTGTAAACTTGACCTCTTGTTTTGTAGGATGTATATTTACATCTATCTTACCAGGGTCCATGTCTACATAAAGTATAAATACTGGATATCTATTTAATGGTATAAGGGATTTATAATGATGTTCTATGGCAGAGCTGATTCCATAGTTCACTATATATCTACCGTTAATATAGAGATATTGATGACTCCTATTGCTTCTATAAAGACTATTGTTGGAAATATAGCCCTTAATACTCAATCCCTCGAAGTCAGATTCTAGAGCTATTAGGCCCTTTGTAATATCCTTTCCCAATATAGAATAGATATTTTCCTTAATATCCCCATTCCCTGAAGTCTTTAAAACAATCTTATTATCCCTTATTAGTTTGAAGGATGAATTATAATTTCCAAGAGCAAGCTTATAAAACATATTGCTAATGCTATTTCCTTCGGCTAAATCACTTTTTAAGAACTTTTTTCTCACAGGCAAATTATAGAATAAGTCTTTAATTATCATAGTAGTGCCTTTAGGACTGCCAACTAAGTCTATAGACTTTATTTCTCCTTCCTCGATGAGGGCGTGAATGCCTGCCTGGCTGTTCTTGGTCTTAGTTAGAACCTCTACCCTGGATACAGCAGAAATACTTGCCAGAGCTTCTCCTCGGAAGCCCAAAGTCAATATAGAATAAAGGTCATCAATCTTTCTGAGTTTAGATGTTGTGTGACGCTGAAAAGCTAGAGGAATATCCTCTTCCTCTATCCCATCTCCATCGTCAGTAACCCTAATATATGTTTTTCCACCATTGTTTATTTCCACTACAATATTCTTAGAATTAGCATCCAGGCTATTCTCTACAAGCTCCTTGATAATGGAAGCTGGTCTTTCAATAACCTCACCAGCTGCTATCTTTTGAATAGTTATATTATCTAATAATTGAATATTAGCCATTAGGATCTCTCCCTTAAATTCTTTGCATCCTCAACTAGATTGCTTAATGTATTCAATGCTTCTAAGGGTGTAATATTTTGTATATCTATGTTTTTAATCCTATCTACAAAATAATCCTTTTTAAAATCCATTAAATTCAGCTGTTTTGAATTATCCTTAGGAGATATATCTAAATTTATCTCATGACTATCTTCTATCTGAGATAGTACATCATTGGCTCTATCGATTATCTCCTTATTAATTCCAGCTAACTTTGCTACCTGAATACCATAACTTCTATTGGTGCTTCCTTCTACGATTTTTCTTAAGAAGATTATTTCATCCCCTCTTTCCTCTGCTAGTATGGTCAAGTTAACTATTCCCTTAAACTTGTCCTGAAGCTGAGTAAGCTCATGATAATGAGTTGCAAACAAGGTCTTAGCCTTAATTTTTAAAGCTATATATTCTACTACCGCCCATGCAATACTAAGGCCATCATAGGTACTTGTTCCTCTACCCACTTCATCTAGGATGATAAGGCTATTTGAAGTTGCAGATTTAACTATATTAGATACCTCATTCATCTCCACCATAAAAGTACTTTCACCTTGGCTTAGATTATCTGATGCACCTATTCTAGTGAATATTCTATCTACAATGCCAATATTAGCTACTTTAGCAGGTACAAAAGATCCTATTTGAGATAAGAGTGTAATAATGGCTACTTGTCTCATATATGTTGATTTACCTGCCATATTTGGACCGGTGATTATCTGGATCATATTATCTTTAAAGTCAAGAAGGGTATCATTAGGAATAAATAGATTGTTATCTATAGTTGCTTCTACAACAGGGTGTCTACCTTCTTTTATTTCAATAAGGCCCTTAGTATTTAATTCAGGTCTAATAAAATCATTATTATTTGCAACCTGTGCAAAAGTTGAAAGCACGTCAATGACAGCTATGTTTTTACTTAAGGCTTGTATCCTTTCAATTTCATCCTTTATTTTACTACGTATATCCTGAAAAACTTCATATTCAACATCTAGAGATTTTTCCTCAGCACCTAGTATTTTGGATTCCATGTTTTTCAAGTCATCGGTATAATACCTTTCAGCATTGGTAAGGGTTTGTTTTCTAATAAAATAATCTGGAACTAAATTCAAATTGGATTTAGTAACTTCAATATAATAACCAGCAATTCGATTATATCCGATCTTTAAATTCTTAATGCCGGTTTTAGCCTTCTCCTCTTGTTCTAGACTTCCTAACCATTCCTTACCCCTTAAGCTACTTTCTCTTAATTCATCTAAGACCTGGTTGAATCCCTTTTTAATAATTCCTCCATCCTTTAAGGTAATAGGAGCATTATCATCTATTGAGGATTCAATTAATGTATAGATATCGCTTAAATCATCTATTTTATTATTTATCATTATTAATTGCGGGTTTTCAGTCTTTCTAAGTATTTCCTTTAGCTCTGGTAATACCTTTATAGAATTCTTAAGGGCAAGAAAGTCTCTTCCATTACAGTTGCCACCGGATATCTTACTGGATAACCTTTCGATATCATATACTTCCTTTAAACAATCTCTGACTTCATCCATAACCATAAGATTTAAAGTAAAGTATTCAACTACATCGAGTCTATTTTTAATTAACCTTATATCCAGCAGGGGTTGTTCCAACCACTTCTTTAAAAGTCTTCCTCCCATTGCTGTATGAGTTTTATCTAATATACCTATTAGGGCACCCTTTTTCTCCTTTGACCGGATGGTTTCGTTTATTTCTAGATTCATTCTTGTATTTATATCCATGATCATATAATTAGAAGGCTCGTAATAATTAATGGTGTTAATATGTTCTAATCCATTCATCTGAGTATTATAAAGGTACTCTATTAGTTTATAAGTGGATAAGGTAGCATAGATTTTTTCATTTATACCAAGTTGATTAAGGGACTTTACCTTAAATAATTTACAAACTTCATCCCTCATAGTATCATCCAACGTATTAACATCCTCAAAGGTATTTATATAAGGGTTTATCTTATTCTTGATGATCTTCATATACTTCTTATTAAGAGTAAATCTCTGATTACAAAGGATTTCTGAAGGATTAGTCTTTCCAAGTTCATCTATAATAAATCTATAGCAGCTATCTTCATCACTTAGAAATTCTGTTGTATACATCTCACCTGTTGAATTGTCTACATAGCTAATCCCTAATCCGAAGTTGTCATAGTAGATGGAAACTAAAAAGTTATTGGATTTATCATCTAGTAAATTTCCATCTGTAATAGTTCCTGGAGTAACTATACGGACCACATCTCGCTTTACTATTCCTTTGGCTAGAGAGGGATCCTCAAGTTGGTCACATACTGCAACTTTATATCCTTTGTCCACTAGCTTTGAGATATAGTTTTCTGCTACATGATATGGGATTCCACACATTGGAGCCTTTTCACTTTGACCAGCATCCCTTTGGGTTAATGCTATTTCCAATTCCTTAGAGGCGATTTTTGCATCCTCAAAGAACATTTCATAGAAATCACCTAATCTAAAGAAAAGTATTGAATCCTTATGTCTATTTTTAATTTCCATGTACTGTTTCATCATAGGTGTAAGATTGTCCATTTTATCCTCCGTTATACTACTTTTCCCTCCAAGGTAAAGGTCCTAGCAGACTCAATTTTAACCTTTATCAATTTACCTATAAGACTTTTATCTCCAGGGAAGTGTACTAATTTACTACATCTAGTTCTA
Organism: uncultured Tissierella sp.; assembly: GCA_964590735.1. Lineage (GTDB taxonomy): Bacteria > Bacillota > Clostridia > Tissierellales > Tissierellaceae > Tissierella_B. Next base: position 2,218 of record CAZPZN010000010.1, on the reverse strand, counting down.
CCATTAAGAACCAATTCATTGTTCTTGCTTACATCTTCAACTAGAACTTCTACTTCTTTACCTAGAAGCTTTTCGTTATTTTCCAGACTTATAGGATTAAGAGTTTCCTGTAGTTTATTAAATCTTTCATGTTTAATCTTATCAGAAACTTGATCTTCCATTACTGCAGCTTTTGTACCTTCTCTAATGGAATATAAAAAGGAGAAGGCAGAATCATATCCAACACGTCTTACAATATCTAGGGTTTCTTCAAAATCCTGATCCGTTTCTCCAGGAAAACCAACTATAAAATCAGTAGTAATAGCTATATCAGGTACAGCCCTTTTTATCTTATCGATTATCTGTAAATAATCCTCACGACTATACTTCCTATTCATAGCCTTTAAAACCTTGTTGCTACCAGATTGTATAGGAAGATGTAGGTGGTTACAAAGTTTATCAAGGGTTTTATAGCACTCTATAAGCTCATCTGATAAATCCTTAGGATGAGATGTCATAAATCTAATTCTTTCTATACCATCTATATCATTGATTTCTTTCAACAATTCAGAAAAGCTATAATCTCTTTCAAGAGTCTTTCCATAGGAGTTAACATTCTGGCCTAAAAGGGTAACTTCCTTACACCCATTTAATGCTAAATCCTTAATCTCTGAGATAATACTTTCTGGTTCTCTGCTTCTTTCTCTACCCCTTGTATAAGGCACTATACAATAAGTACAAAAATTGTTACAACCATAAGTTATATTTACATATGACTTAAAGGAAGATTTCCTATTTGCATCTATATTTTCCTCTATTTCTCTATTTTCTTCATTTATATCTACTATGGTTTTAGCCGTTTCATTATATCTGCTAATTAATTGGGGCAATTTATGAATATTATTAGTTCCAAATATGATATCAACATGTCTGTACTTCTTAAGAACAACATCTCTAATATCCTCTCTTTGCATCATACAGCCACATACTGCAAGTATAAAGTCTGGCTTCTTTCTCTTTAAAGCTTTTAATTCTCCTAATTGGCCAAAAACCCTTTCTTCAGCAGATTTTCTTATTGCACAAGTGTTAAAAATTATCAAATCTGCTTCTTCTCTATTATCTGTTATCTCATAACCTATACTTTCTAAGGTCCAAGAGATCTTCTCTGAGTCATGTTCATTCATTTGACATCCATAGGTCTGTATTATGTATTTCTTCATTAAATCAAATCTCTCCTTGCTTGATTAAATATGATTACTAATGACGCTACAATTTCAGCACTTAACCACAACGATTATATTATACCATAAAATGAGTAATAAACGAAAAAAAAAGAGTGGTTATCCACTCTTTAACTATGTGCTCTTACTCCAAATAATCTTTGGAAGAATCCGGGTTGTACATCCTCATATTTTTTTAGTCTATCCCCCATATCCAAAATCTCTGAGGATTTCTCCTTAAGTAACATTTTAAGCTTGGCATTTTCACAGATCAAGACATCTCTCTCTTTTGAGTTGATCTCCTGTTTAAGGTCCATAATCTCCTCTTTAAGCTCATTTATAATTTCAATGCTATCAGCAGTGCTCCTTGAAATCAGTTCATTTAATCTTTCAAAGAATACTTCCTCCAATGATCTTGAAATTTCAATAGCTATACTTGACGTATCCAGCCCATTTTCCACGGTCTGAATAGCATTATTGTCTGAATTAGATACCATTAATTCAGGTGAATTGATTATAAGCTTAATCTGTTTATTGCTGAATCCCTTATCCTGTAACATCTTAATATACTGAATTAGTTCAATTTCTTTCACAGTGTAATATCTGTGATTTGAATCAGTTCTAGGAACATCAATTTCAAATTCCTTTTCATAGTATCTTAGGACATGTGGGGCGTAGCCTGTTACATCAGCTACTTCTGATATCGTGTACTCTACATCAAGATTCATGCTCTATCCCCCTTTTGAAAATCTTACTATGATTTATATATCTATATAATACCATAAATTTATTGATATTTTAGAATTAATTTCCATTAAATTCAGCTATAAATATTGCAAATTCGACATTTCTAATAGAATAGTGTAAGAAAAGCTTCTAAAGAAGTGAAATGTAGATTTTAGATTTTCTTGTTACTCTACTAGGTCAGAACGAGTTCAATTGTATACAGAAGATTAAAAGTAGAACTTGTAGAGTAAAGTTCTGGCTTTGGATTTTCCTCTGCCAGAACCTCCTCATCA
>CAZPZN010000009.1:0-31800 GCA_964590735.1 uncultured Tissierella sp. | reverse complement strand
ATATGTTATGATATAAACTATGCCATGAATAAATTCAATATAAAAACTAAGGCCCAGGAATAAACCTGGGCTTGAAGTGTTGTATGAGGTGAATATAAATATGGACTTTTTAATAGATCCCTTAAAGAATTTGGACTCCTATAATAAATTATTAAGTGAAATAAAGGATAAGATAACTCCTATATCCACCTATGGAATCATAGATGAGAATTTAGGACATATTTCTTATGCCATTAAAGAGCACACAGGAAAGCAAATACTTTTAATTACATATGATGAGGCTAGAAGCAGATTTTTATATGAAGATATAAAAAATTTAGGAAGTCAAAATCCTATCCTCTTTCCAAAAAGAGAACTGCTTCTATATGATATAGATGCATTTAGCTCTGAGAGGCAGGTGCAAAGACTTAGTGTCCTTTCAAAACTTAATAATGGAGAAGACCTTATAGTAATAACTTCAATATCAGCCCTATTAGATAAGATACCAAATAAAACATTGTTTGATGAATTTACACAAAAAATAAGTAGGGGTGGCCAATTGGATCTAAATAAAGCCATCTCTACCTTTATAAGTGCAGGATATGAAAGGGTTCCAATGGTTGAAGGTATAGGCCAATTTTCTATTAGGGGCGGGATTGTAGACTTCTTCCCACCTGATGCTATAAATCCATATAGGGTAGAGCTCTTTGATGATGAAGTGGATTCTATTAGAAGCTTTGATATGAACACACAAAGATCCATCGACAATATTGAAACTGTAAAAATACCTCCGGTAAAGGAAGTAATTATATCAAATGATTTCAAGAAAGATATAATCAACAACCTCCAAAAGGATTTAAATAAGACAATTTCTAAGGCGTCGGATATTCAAGCTACAACTGCCAATGATAAGTTCAGTAGATATCTTGAACTCATGGCAGAAGATTCCTATATGTCCAACAGAGATTTAATTATTCCTTATATTCCATCGAATTATCTTACTAACATAACAGATTATTTTAGTGATGATTTTATAGTTTTAATGGATGAGCCTAAGCGAGTTGATGAAAGTTTTAAAAACTTTAGAGAAGACTTCAATTTAAGATACACTGATCTCTTTGAAATCGGTGAAGTTCTTCCGGCTCATATAAACCTTAATTTTGACTATAAGGATTTATTGTTAGATATCCAAAAGAATGTTTTAATTACAAATTCTGCTCTTGTAAAGGAAAGTTCCTTTAACCCCAAATCTATTATTAACTTTACTCTCAAGTCCATGCAAAACTATCATTCTAAGATCGACTTGCTAAAGGAGGACTTAGATCATTATAGGTATAAGGGATATAAAATTATTATCCTATCTGGTACGGAGGAAAGAGGGCTAAGACTTCAACAAAGTCTTAGAGATATAGGTGTTGAAAGCAGCTTTTTTACTAATAGAGATCATGAATTTAAAACAGGTCAAATTTTTATCACCCCAGCTTCTTTAAGAGGTGGTTTTGAATATACTTCTTTAAAGCTTGTTGTAATAAGTGACAAGGAAATCTTTGGGGCTGGAAAGGCAAGAGCTAGTAAGAAACGTAAGAAGGACCCATCAAAGCAGCTAACTTTCTCAGAATTAAATGTAGGGGATTATGTGGTACATGAAACCTATGGGATTGGTCAGTATGAAGGTGTCGAACAGTTAAATATTCAAGGAATAAAGAAGGATTTTCTTTCTATTCAATATAAGGGCAAGGATAAGCTATATTTACCTACTGATCAAATGAATCTAATCCAGAAATATATAGGGGCAGAGTCAAAGCCTAAGATAAATAAGTTAAGTAGCCAGGAATGGAATAAAGCCAAGACTAAAGTTAAGAAGGCAGTAGAAGAAATGGCTATGGACCTAGTAGAGCTATATGCAAAACGTGAAAAGCTTAAGGGCCATTCTTTTGGAGCGGATACTCCTTGGCAGAGGCAATTTGAAGATATGTTTCCCTATGAGGAAACTGATGGACAGTTAAGAAGTGCTGAAGAAATAAAGATGGATATGGAGAAATCTAGGCCTATGGACAGGCTTTTATGTGGTGATGTAGGCTATGGCAAGACGGAAGTGGCTTTAAGAGGAGCTTTCAAGGCGATTATGGATGGAAAACAAGTAGCTATATTGGTTCCTACCACAATTCTAGCACAACAGCATTACAACACAATTATGGATAGGTTTAGCAACTTTCCAGTAAAGGTAGCTTTATTGAGTAGGTTTAGAAGTCCTCAAGAACAAAAAACTGCTATTGAAGCCATTAGAAGAGGTACTATTGATTTAGTAGTTGGGACTCATAGAATCATTTCAAAGGATGTTTTATTTAAAGACTTAGGGCTTCTTATAATAGATGAGGAGCAGAGGTTCGGAGTTAAACATAAGGAAGCATTAAAAAAACTTAAGGAAAATGTAGATGTTCTTACCCTTTCAGCTACACCTATACCTAGGACTTTGCATATGTCCTTAGTTGGTATAAGGGATATGTCAGTTCTAGATGAGCCACCTGAAGAAAGGTATCCAATTCAAACCTATGTAGTTGAATTTAATCCTCAAATGGTAAGGGATGCAATCCTTAGAGAAATAGGACGTGGAGGCCAGGTTTATTTCGTTTATAATAGGGTTGAGTCAATTGATATGATAGCCTCAAGACTTAGGGACTTAGTGCCTGAGGCAAGCTTTTCAATAGGACACGGTCAGATGGGAGAAAAACAGTTAGAAAAGGTAATGATAGATTTCATGAACAAAGAGCAGGATGTTCTTATATGCACAACTATTATAGAGACAGGTCTAGACATATCCAATGTCAATACTATTATTATATATGATGCTGATAAGATGGGCTTGTCCCAGCTATATCAACTTCGAGGAAGAGTAGGTAGGACCAATAGAGTAGCATATTCATATTTTACCTACGAAAGAGATAAGTCATTAACAGAGGTGGCCGAAAAGAGACTTAGGGCAATCAAGGAATTTACTGAATTTGGCTCTGGCTACAAGGTAGCTATGAGAGACTTGGAGATAAGAGGTGCTGGAAATATGATAGGTCATGCCCAGCATGGTCATATGGAATCTATAGGATATGACTTATACGTTAAATTCCTTGGTCAAGCAATAAGTCGACTTAAGGGAGAAAGGGTCAAAGAAACTATAGAAACTACAATAGATCTTAAAGTGGATGGCTATATACCAAAGAAATATATTTCTGATGAAGAGCAAAAAATAGAAGTTTATAAGAAGATTTCCTCTCTTGAGACCATGGAAGACTTCGATGAATTGTTAGATGAATTGATAGATAGATTTGGAGATTTACCAAGTCAAGTAGAGAATCTTCTTGAAATTTCCTATATCCGAGCTAATGCAAGCAAAATAGGCATAAGTAATATCCTTCAAAGGGATAAGGATATTAAGTTGGAATTCTCAAATACGGATATGCTTACTGTAGAATTAATTCAATTCCTTTCTCAGGAATATGGAAAGAGACTTTCTTTTGACCTATCATCTTCACCATATTTTCTATTTAAGGCAAAAAACACTCTTCCAGAGCTTAAGACATTGGTTGAAAAAATTAACGGTTTCGTAAAGATATAAAATAATATATAATAATGCTATACGCATTATTGCGATGGAGTGAGGCAATTGCTATGCAATTGCTTGATATCTAAATATACTTAAGAAAAATTAATTTGTTATGAGAAAGGATGTTTTTATTGAATAAATTTAAGAAAAGTTACCTGGTGTTAATATTCATCTTGGCCTTACTAATGATTTTTTCAGCATGTACTAAGGATACAGAGGGACTTGTGGGAAGCGTAAATGGTCAGGATATTACTCAAGAAGAATTTGATTCGGATTTTGAAGTTTTTAAAAGCTTATATGAAAGAGAGCTTGGAGAAGATGTTCTTGAGCAAACTGGACAGGATGGTGTAAGCCTAGGAGAGTCTTTAAAGGAAAGTATTATTGAAAAGCTTATAATGGAAAAACTAATAGCTGAAGAAGCAGAAAAACTTAAGATTTCCATAAGCGATGAAGAGCTAAAAGAGGCTGTTGAAAAATCCATCTCAGATATGGGCGGTCAAGAAAGTTTCGATGAGTTTCTATCAAATATGAATCTTACAAGGGAATTTTATGAGTCTAATCTTAAGAAGGAACTATTAGTTCAAAAGCATAAGGAAGAATTCATTGGTGCTATTACCATAACTGATGAAGATGCTCAAGCCTTCTTTGATGAAAATAAGGATGCTTCAACTATAGTAAGAGCTAGTCATATTCTAGTAGCAACAGAAGATGAAGGAAAGGCTATTTTAGATCGACTTAATAATGGTGAAGATTTTGCAACTCTTGCAACATTGGAATCCCTAGATAGCGTATCAGCAGCAAATGGAGGAGATCTAGATTATTTTGGAAAAGGCAAGATGATAGCTGAATTTGAAGAAGTAGCCTTTGCTTTAGAAGAAGGAGAAACAAGTGATTTAGTTAAGACTGAAGTAGGTTATCATATTATTAGAGTTACAGAAAAAAAGGATAGCTTTGAAGAGTTAAAGGGCGAAATATTAGAACTTCTAAAAGAGACTAAATATCTAGAAAGTATTCAAAAGCTTAGAGATGATGCAAAGGTAGAAAAATATTCGAATTAAGTGTAATTCTTTAACAAATAAAATTAAATACAAATTTCTTGTTGTGCATAATTTTACCCTTTTAGTTAAATAATAAGTACTAGTAAAGTATAAGGAGGGTTAAATTTTGAAGGCAACAGGAATTGTAAGACGCATAGATGACCTTGGAAGAGTTGTTATACCAAAGGAGATAAGAAGAACCCTTAGAATCAGAGAAGGGGATCCTTTGGAAATATTTACAGATAGAGAAGGACAGGTAATTTTGAAAAAGTATTCACCAATAGGTGAATTAAATGAATTTGCATCGGAGTATTGCCAATCCTTACATGATAATACAAACCATATATCATTAATTACCGATAGAGATACAATAATAGCTATAGCAGGTGGTTCTAAAAAGGAGTATATGGAAAAAAGAATTAGTCCAGATTTAGAGCGGCTGACCGAATCAAGAACTACCTATGTAACCAGCGATACCAATAAGCCTATAAAGATATATTACGAGGATGAAGGTGATGATACTTATTCGGCTCAGGTAATTGCACCAATAGTAATGCAAGGAGACCCTATAGGAGTAGTAGCATTAATATCTAAAGAAGCTAATATCCTAATGGGAGAGTTAGAAATAAAGTTAGCTGAAACAGCAGCAGGGTTTTTATCTAAGCAGATGGAAAACTAAGCCTACCCATAGGGTAGGTTTTCTTTATGATTGTTAAGTGGTTTTCTTAACAAATCCATAGTAGGGCAAACGAGTGAGCAAATTTATGCTAGGAGACTGGGTTATATATTGTGGTAAACCTATTTTTTAATGTATATAGCCTTAATTCAAGTTCATATGATATAATGGTATGATTGATTTTATTATTAAGATAATGATTATATTTAAGATTTGTATATAGGGGGTAAGTCCATGTCAAGGGACAATAATTTTTTTAAGGGTGCTGCAATATTAAGCATCGCTGGTATTTTAGTTAAAATTTTAGGAGCAATATATAGAATTCCATTAACAAATATAATAGGTGATGGAGGAATGGGATATTATCAGACGGCTTATCCATTTTATCAGCTCTTACTGACCATATCCACATCAGGATTTCCAGTGGCAATAGCCAAAATAGTATCAGAAAAGAGAGCTATTGGCGATTATAGAAGTGCATATAAGGTTTTTAAGGTAGCTTTTCTAGGCTTATTAATAGGTGGAGTTTTATCCTCCTTGTTTATATTCTTTGGTGCAGAGTCAATAGTTGAGTCTGTAGGAAATACAAATGCATATTATTCTTTGATAGCCTTAGTACCTGCTTTGTTCTTTGTTCCTATTATGTCATCCTTTAGGGGATTTTTTCAAGGTAGGAAGACTATGGTGCCAACAGCAATTTCACAGATTGCAGAGCAATTCGTAAGAGTAGTAGTTGGTCTAGGCCTTACTGTTACCCTATTAGATAGGGGAGTAGCAGTAGCAGCAGGTGGTGCATCTTTCGGAGGGTCTGCAGGAGCCTTTGCAGGTCTCTTGGTTATAGTCATAATCTACATAAAATATAGGGGCAGTATCCATGAAGAGATAAGACTTAGTGAAGTAAATAAGGAATACAGCGTATCAAAAATAGTAAAGGATTTGCTCATGATATCAATTCCTATAACTTTAGGTTCAGCCATAGTGCCAATAATGGACTCTATAGATACGGCCCTTGTTTTTCAAAGATTACAGGTAATAGGATATACAGAAGAGGTTGCAAATGATCTATACGGTCAGCTTAAAGGAATGGCCCAGACTCTTATTAACCTTCCTATGGTATTTTCAGTTTCCATTGCCATGAGCATGGTTCCTGCTATATCGGATGCATATGCCAGAAGAAGTAGGGGTGAAATAAAAGACCTAATATCCTCAGGGATCAGAATTACCCTGTTAATAGGATTACCTGCAGCATTAGGATTATTTGCATTATCTACACCAGTTATTAAGCTTTTATATTTTACAAGGTCTCCAGAAACAATTGAAAGTACGGGAGGCATTTTAGCCGTTCTGTCCTTCAGTGTAATATTCTTAACCCTAGTACAGACTCTAACTGCCATGCTACAAGGTATCGGAAAAACCTTTGTACCAGTTAGAAATTTAGCCATAGGAGCAGTAGTTAAGATAGTGCTTACCTATTTTCTTACTGCAATTCCCGCAATCAACATCAGAGGGGCTGCAATCTCTACCGTTATAACTTATGCAATTGCATCCTTGTTGGACCTATATAGTATAGTAAATATTACAAGGCTAAAGCTTGACTATAAGACCATAATATTTAAGCCTCTTATATCTTCAATTGGAATGGCCATAGTTGCAAGGATTGGATATAGTATTGTGGCTAGTTTAGCAGGAAATACCATAGCTACCTTGGCAGGAGTCTTAGCTGGAGTTCTTGCTTATGTAATATTATTAGTTGTGACTGGAACTCTCACCAAGGAGGATTATTCCTTGCTACCTATGGGAGATAAAATAGCTGAAAAACTAGAAAAATTTAAAATTATTAAGTAACGAGGAAAACCACCTAGTTGTAGTGGTGTGAGGGGAGAAGAAAATGGGAAAGATATATATAATCGGATTAGGACCTGGGAGTATTGATGCTCTCACTCTAGGAGCAGTAAATCGAATAAGAAGTGGAAGAAAAAACTTCTTAAGAACAGAAAAACACCCAACTGTAAAGTATTTTATCGATAATAAGATAGACTTTAAATCCTATGACTATATCTATGATAGTGAAGAGGATTTCCTAAGTGTATATGAGAATATTGTTAAGGAATTAAAGAAAGAGTCTCAAACTGAAGATGAAATAAATTACTTTGTACCGGGAAATCCTATGGTTGCTGAAAAAACTGTAGAACTCTTGTTGGAAGATGATATAGAGGTTGAGATAGTATCAGGAATGAGTTTTATTGAGCCTATGATTGAAATAGTAGGAAGAGATCCGATAAACGGTCTTAAGATAGTAGATGGGGCAGTGTTTGATAGCTTGATGGTAGATATCAATGTGGATACAATAATCACTCAGGTCTATAATAGACGTATTCTTTCAGAGGTTAAACTAATCCTTTCTGAAATATATTCTGATGAACATGAAATATGGCTAATTCACAGTGCAGGAATAGAAAACGAGGAGGAAACGTTGAAAATTCCGGTGTTTGAGCTGGATCATACAGAAGAAATTGGCTCATTAACTAGCATCTACGTGCCAAAAATTGAAAAGAATATTAAAAATATATATGATTTTAATGATATTATGGGTATAATGAGGGTGTTAAGAGGTATTGAAGGATGTCCATGGGATATTGAACAAACTCACGAGTCCATAAGACAATCTTTGATAGAAGAAGCTTATGAGGTTGTAGATGCAATCGACAGTAAAGATGTAGACAATCTATGCGAGGAATTAGGAGATTTACTCCTACAAGTCATCTTTCACAGCCAAATAGCCTATGAAGAAGGTGAGTTTAACCCTATAGATATAACAAGTTCTCTTGCAAACAAGTTAATATTGCGACATCCACACGTTTTTTCTCAAAAATATGTGGAAAATTCAACAGAAGTAGTATATAATTGGAATAAGATAAAATATGCAAACAGGGATATTACTACTCTTACAGGAATACTTAAAGATCTTCCTAGACTTCCAGCCCTTATGTTAAGTTTCAAGGTACAGGATAAAGCCGCTGATATAGGCTTCGATTGGGATGATATTCAAGGACCAATAGATAAGGTAAAAGAGGAATTCCATGAAGTTATGGAAGCCATGGACTTATATGGGAAAGAGGATGAACGAGTAGAAGGTGAAGTAGGGGATTTATTGTTTGCAGTAGTAAATCTATCTAGATTCTTAAGTGTTAATCCTGAAGTGGCATTAAATAGAACCATCAAGAAATTTATCAATAGACTTGAGATCATGGAAGTGAAATCTGAAGAAATGGGTAAAAAGTTAGATGATTTGAATCTTCAGGAGTTAGACCAACTATGGAATATGGCTAAGGAACTTGAGTAAGTGTGTTTTATGATTTAATATACTACAAAGAACATTAAGAGGAGGAATTGATTATGAACAAAGCTGAACTAATAGCTAGTATTGCAGAAAAAAGCAATTTGACAAAAAAAGATGCAGAAGCAGCACTAAATGGTTTCATGAAATCCGTGGAGGAATCTTTAGCAGCAGGTGATAAAGTTCAATTAGTAGGATTTGGAACTTTTGAGGTTAGGGACAGAAAAGCTAGAGAAGGAAGAAATCCTAGAAACCCAGAAGAAGTTATTAAGATTCCAGCATCAAAAGCTCCAGTATTTAAAGCAGGTAAAGGCTTAAAAGAAGTAGTTAATAAATAAAGGTAAAAAATAGTTTATTTAAAAGATAAAAAATCAGGTCCTTGACCTGATTTTTTTGTATAGGAGGATATTATGAGAATTGATAAATATTTAAAGAATGCCAGAATCATTAAGAGAAGAACCATTGCTAAGGAAGCATGTGAGCAAGGTAGGGTCTTAATTAACGGGAAAGTTGCCAAGCCAGGAGATGAAGTTAATGTAGGAGATAAGGTTCAAATTAACTTTGGGAACGGTGCTTTAAATATAGAAATACTTAATGTAAAGGATAATGTAGGTAAAGATCAAGCTTCAACTTTATATAAAGAGCTGCTTTAAGTAGATTGTAGAATTATTAATATTTATCCTTTAGGCTTTTGTAATAAAAGCCTCTTTTTTTTCATATACATTATGGAGGAATGGAGGGATTCTTGTGGCTGAATCGCGAATAAGTTCAAGTAATCATAATCAAAGAATAGTGCTAGAAGATAGAAGCAACTTGCTTATATCTGGTGTAGAGCAAGTGGACAGCTTTAATGAAAACACCATAATACTTACTACAATTAAAGGGGGTTTAAGTATTAGGGGTGAAGAACTTAATGTGAGCAAGGTTAATTTAGATGAAGGTAACGTAAGGATAAGTGGCATAGTTAATAGTATTTCATATAATAATAAAGAAGGTGCTCCTAAAAATCTTATGGGTAGAATCTTTAAATAGGTGATATGATGGATATAGATGTTATGGAAGATATTATGTCCTTTGGAATAACCATAGTCATTGGAATACTAATGGGGATATTATTCGATTTATACAGAGCCTTTAGAAGAGTTAGCAAACCCAAAAAAATACTTTCTTTTATTGAGGATTTATTGTTTTGGATCATAATTATAAGTCTTTTTTTTGCCCTGCTTGTCACTACTACAGACGGGATACCTCGAGGATTCGTATATTTAGGATGTTTGCTAGGTCTTGGTTTTTACATTTTTCTACTATCTAAATTGACTTTGCCATTTTTTGTTTTTATTTTCAAGTTGATAAAGAAGTCTATTAGTGAGATAATAAGAATAATAATTTACCCAATTAATCAGCTAATAAAAAAGAATAGAATTAATAAGATAGTCAAGATGCCTAGATTTATTTATAAGGAAATGGGTAGATATATAAGGATGGTATCTAGGAAGAAATAGTTTTAAAAATTAGGTGGGATCTTATGAAGACTTCAACTTCAAGAAGAACTAAAAAGGTTAAAAAGAAAAAACAAAGAGGTTTTAGATTGATTCATTTTGTCCTGATATTTTTAGGCCTCTACCTTATAGTGGCAATAAATCATCAAAGAGGACTTATGAAGGATTTACAAGCCAAGAAGGAAATGAATTTAAAACAAGTTTCTGAGCTTCAGAAGGAAATAGAGGATTTAAACAAGGAAATTGAGAGTAGTGGAACCCTTGAATTCGTAGAAAAGGTAGCTAGAGAAGATTTAGGCATGGTTAAGCCAAGAGAGATTATATATGTAGATAGAAACAAATCAGATGAACAAATCTTTGATGTTTTCAGAGATGATAATTAATTGACAAGACTATTTTTCTGATATATACTAATTTTAATGGTGAGGTGCAATTGCAATACAATTGCTTAATAATATTTAAGTTTTTTAAGGAGGAATCATTTATTTATGTCCGTAGTAGTTGGTAAGATAGTTGAGGGAACTGTCACTGGGATAACAAATTTTGGTGCTTTTGTTCAACTGCCTGAAGGAAAAAGTGGACTCGTTCATATCTCAGAAATATCACATGATTATGTAGAGAAGGTAGCAGATTACTTAAAGAAAGATCAAAAAGTTAAGGTTAAGGTCCTATCCATTTCAAAAGAAGGAAAAGTAAGTTTATCAATAAGACAAGCGAAACCAAAATCAAACAAACCAGTTGAAGTTGATTGGAACAATAATGATGATAAACAAAAGTTCATGTCTTTTGAAGATAAGCTAAATAGCTTCTTGAAGGATAGCAGTGAAAAAATGACTCAGATCAAGACTAGAGACACTAGAAAAAGTAGTGGGATGAAATCAAAAAAAGTTGGAAGCGCAGATTAAAAAACCGGTTATCCGGTTTTTTTTAATGCAAAAAAATCCTCAAGCCTCTTGATCTTTCTACATATCTAACCATGAATCTACATTAGAAGGTAAATTCGTGACATAAATGCTCTATGCCTTTAAATTCAATGTCTTTAGCTTTAAGTGATAAAAGTTTAAATTTATAATTTTAACTTAAGGTTATAGGTAATATAGCTCCTTATTGTCTGAAAACACTCAATTTTCAAGACTCATATTGACAAATTCAATTTCAATAATTTGATACTATGAGACCAAGAAAATAAAGGGGTGAAAACATTGAGTAAAATGGAATCGGTTTTATCAAAGAATAAGCTAGACATAAAAATTAATTGGAAAGCGATTTTATGGGTTATTATCAGCTTTTTACTTGGTAGGGTGAGTATCTTGGACAAGCTATATCCTTTTGGGATTGCCTTCATAGGAGCTTGTTTGATATTTAAGAAGGAGAATAAGGAAATTCTCCTAGGATCAATGATTGGAACTTTGACTTCTTTAGGACTACAAGGGTTTAGTTATTATATTAGTATTATTGCAATCTATGGATTCTTCACAAAGTACAAGGATAATAATAAGTACTCCCTTGTAAAAGCATCCTTTATAGTAGCTGGAATTTTTACACTAATTAGGTTAGGAGGTTTGACCTTTGGCCATAATATTCTGACCTATGATGTAATACTATTAATCTTTGAAGGTATATTGGTATTCACAATGACCTATGTGTTTTCCTTCTCTATGCCAATAGAGAATTTGGGTAGTAAGGATATATCCAATGAAAAGATGATCTGTAGCTTTGTTACCATGGCTCTAGTGCTTTCAGGGATAAATAGTCTTAGCATATTTGGAGCATCTGTAAAGAATGTTATAAGTATATTAGCAATCCTATTAATTAGCTACAATCAAGGGATCTATGCAGGGGGTATGACAGGGATTATATTAGGTATGATAGCATATATTTCAAATGTGGAAATGCCATTTATAATAGCCATCTTAGGGGTGGGTGGACTTTTAGCAGGTCTCTTTCGAGATTTAGGAAAGAGTGGTTCTATAATCGGCTTTATACTAGGAAACGGAATTATAAGTTTTTATGTGAATGGATTAGGGACAAGTTTTTTAACCTATACAGAGATTTTGGTGTCATCCTTGGGATTTTTATTAGTTTATAATAAATTGGAAGTGTATATATCTTCTCTATTCAAACCTGAATCTAAGGTAAGAAAGAATTATGAAAATAGAAGATTTGACTTAATTGGATCTAGGTTTAAAAACATGTCAGGACTTTTGGACTCGTTGGCAGATACATTTAATAATACTGTTGAAGAAGATGATGTTTTTTCAAGTTATGGTGTTTATACTATCGTGGATGATATTGTTGAAAGCAAATGCGGTGCTTGTCCACTTCATGAGGACTGTTGGAAGAAAAGTTATTATACTACTTATTATTCCATCTTTACGGCATTAGGAGTTATGGAGGCCGATGTTGAAGATAAGGAAGATAAGCTTAAAGAAATCTTGAACTTTTGTGTAGATGATGAATATCTTGGAGATTATTTAGAAAGTGCTTATGAAAAATATATTGAAAAGAAGGTTTTCAATGATAGACTAAAAGAGCAAAGACAAGTGCTTATTGAGCAACTAGAAGGACTTAGTAGAACCATTAAAAGTATGGATATAGATATATATAATCACTCTACCTTTAATGATGAACTAGAGGAGTTGCTAGAAAAAGAAATTAAAAACAAAAGATTTGATTTAAAGGATATAGTAGTAGCCCAGCTAAAAGAGGATGATCTTGAAGTATATTTAGAGTTTTCAACTAAAAACACAGTAGATAGAGTAGAGCGAATTACTAGGATAGTATCATCAGCCCTAGGTTATTCTATGACTACTGATTATACTATTGGCCTATTAGAAAACACAAATACAATTAGGCTAATTAAAAGCAATCGTTTCTCTTCCTTGACTAGAGCTGCTATATTGCCTAATTCTGAAAATGGTATTTCCGGTGACAATTTTACCTTCGGAGAGATAGATACAACTTCCTTTATAGCCATAAGTGATGGTATGGGGACAGGGAAGAAAGCATCTACCCAGAGTGCCAAGGCAATAGAGATTTTAGAAAAGATGATGCAATTGAACATGGATAAAGATATGACCATTAAGACTATAAATGACATCTTAAGAACCTCCACATCCTATGAACTCTTTACTACTATGGATTTATCCTTTATAGATTTATACAAGGGAAAGCTCCATTCTATTAAATCAGGTGCGTCTCCTACTTTTATTAAGGGAAAAGAAGGAGTAAGAATGATAAATTCACAGTCCTTACCTATAGGTTTATTGAAGGATGTTGATTTCAATATATATGATGAAAATATGGAAGACGGTGATATTATCATAATGATGTCCGATGGGGTATTGGAATCCAATCAAGAAAAGAGCGATAATCCAGAAGGCTGGATGAAGGGCATCTTAGAGAGTCTCAAATCCCAAAACCCACAAGCAATGGCAGATGAAATACTCACTCTTGCAAGAATAGCAAGTCACAATGAGATAATGGATGATATGACAGTGGTGGTGACTAAGGTATGGAGAAATACGAACTAACCAGCTAATATAAAATAATGAATAATAGGAAACCCGGGATCCTTCGAAAGCAGTGATTATACTGTCCGTCTCAGGATGACAAATTGGCTTAAGTTCAGAGCATAAGCCTTTGTAATTCTGAGCAATGCGAAGAATCTCGGGTTTTAAGACCTTTAAGAATGACCCTGACTAATTGAGAATTCCAGGTTGGTTTTTACCTGCATTTAGGGTATATTAGATATTGGGTGATTGGTGAGATGACGGTAGATAAGGTTTTTAAAAATATTAAGGAGTATAAGCTTATAAATGAAAATGATAATATTGTAGTTGGAGTTTCAGGAGGGCCAGATTCAATGGCTCTACTTTATGTTTTATTAGAGTTAAGGAAAGAATTAAATTTCAACATTATTATCTGTCATGTAAACCATGGAGTCCGAGGACAAGATGCCTTGTCCGATCGTATTTTTGTTGAAGATAAGTCAAAAGACTTAGGTCTTCTTTTTCATTATATCGATGTTGATATGGAAGGCTATGCTAAAAAGATGAAGATTACTGCTGAAGAGGCTGGTAGAGAACTTAGATATAATTTTTTTAGGGATGTTTTAAGACTTTATGGTGGTGGCAAAATAGCAGTTGCACATAATAAAAATGACCAAGCAGAAACCCTTCTCTTGAGGATAATGCGTGGGACAGGTATAGACGGTTTAAAAGGTATGGATTTTGAATATAAAGATATTATTAGACCCCTTCTAAATATTTCTAGAGAAGAAATTGAGGAGTATATATTGTCAAATGGCATTGAAACAGTCTTGGATAAGACTAATCTCCTTCCAATCTATAATAGAAATAAGGTAAGGCTTGAACTACTTCCTTATATGATGGATAATTTTAATCCTAATATAATCAATGGACTTTGGAGATTATCACGTACAGCTGACTTAGATACTAAATATTTACACAAGATTACGGAAGAAAAATACAAATTTATAGTGAAAAAAGAGCTGGATAATAGTATAATTCTAGATACTATCCTTTTTAACAAAGAAGACAAGTGTATTAGACTAAGATTATTAAGAAAAGCATTAGAAAATCTTAAAGGTAATATCCAAGGGATTGGTGAAGTACACCTGGAATCAATAGATGAACTATTTGTAAAGGGTCAAACTGGTAAACAGCTAAAAATGCCAAATAATATCCTTGCTAGGGTATCCTATGGTAATTTAATTCTAGAAAAGGATGTTTTGAATCTTGGACAATATGAATATTATATTTTAGAAGGTGACAATTTATTCGAAGAATTGGGTATATATGTTAAGCTATCTATTGTAGAGGGCAATAATGTTATACTTGATAAGGGAAGTAGATGTTTTGATTTAGACTCTATTAGGGGACCATTGAGGATCAGAAACAGGAAAAACGGTGACAGGTTTAAACCCTATGGCCTTAAAGGGACTAAAAAAATCAAGGACTATTTTATTGATAATAAGGTGGATAAAGATCTAAGGGATAGGATACCCCTAATTGTAGATGACGAAAATATTCTTTGGATATTAGGATATGCCACTAGTGAAATTCATAAGGTAGGAGATAAAACAGAAAATATGCTTATTATTGACTATAAATATATTTAGGAGGATTATAAATGGAGAGCTTCATAAAGGAAGTATTAGTAAATGAGGAAGATATAACTAAAAAGATTAAAGAGCTTGGTCAAGTCATAACAGAGGATTATAAGGATAAGGATTTAGTGGTCATAGGTATTTTAAAAGGCGCTGTCATCTTCATGTCAGAGTTGATTAAGAATATTGAATTGCCTCTTATAATTGATTTCATGGCAGTTTCAAGCTATGGTAAATCTACAATATCTACTGGAGAAGTAAGAATTATCAAAGACCTTGATTTTAGTGTTGAGGGAAAGGATCTTCTAATTGTAGAAGACATAATAGATACTGGTCTTACCCTTAATTACTTAACAGATATACTTAAGAAGAGAGGCGCATCTAGCGTAAAAATTTGCACCCTTTTAGATAAACCTGAAAGAAGAAGTGTTGAAGTTAATGTAGACTATCTTGGATTTGAAATACCAGATGAATTCGTGGTAGGATATGGCTTGGATTATGCAGAGCAATATAGGAATTTACCTTATGTAGGTGCATTGAAGGAAGAAGTGTATAACGAGGTGTAGATGACCCTTAATAACTCACCTCGTTGCGGTGGTGTGAGGCAATTGCTATGCAATTACTTCCGATACCTAAAAGCTGATTGATTAGAAAAATAAAACGAGGCTATTCGCCTCGTTGCAGTGGTGTGATGCAATTTTATAGCAATTGCTTCCAATACTTAAGTGTGTTATAATTAGACAATATGTTTAGCATAAAGGAGGGAATATATAGTTTGAAACGATTTTTTAAGGGTATAAGCGTTTACCTCTTAATAGTTTTACTGATAATGTTTGGAGTCAGTATGTTTGGAACTGAAGTGAATACTGTTAAGGAAATGGATGTAACAGAATTAATAAAGAATATTAAAGATGGCAACGTAGTAAGTGCTGTAATGAATGGAGATGTACTTAAGGGTATATTAAAGGATGAAACAGAATTTACTACTGTAATACCTGATATAGTTGAAAACAGCATGTATCCTGATTATCTTCAAGAATTAGTGGAAACTGGTCAACTTCAATTAGGTGGTGAACTACCACCAGCTACACCATGGTATATTGAGTTATTGCCTACCTTGTTGATTATTTTAGTCTTTGGGGTATTTTGGTTTGTATTTATGCAACAGTCCCAAGGTGGTGGCGGAGGAAAAGTTATGTCCTTCGGAAAGAGCAAGGCTAGGATGGTTAAGGAAGAGGATGGAAAACTAATCAAGTTTGCAGATGTAGCAGGCCTTGAAGAGGAAAAAGAAGAGTTAAAAGAAATAGTAGACTTTTTAAAGAGCCCAAGGAAGTATATTGAAATAGGAGCTAGAATTCCTACAGGAGTACTACTTGTAGGTCCTCCAGGAACAGGTAAGACCTACTTGTCTAAAGCTGTTGCTGGTGAGGCGGGGGTTCCTTTCTTTACCATTTCAGGTTCTGACTTTGTAGAAATGTTTGTTGGAGTTGGAGCTAGCCGTGTTAGAGATTTATTTGAACAAGCTAAAAAGAATGCACCATGTATAGTATTTATAGATGAAATAGATGCTGTAGGACGTAGAAGAGGAGCAGGTATGGGCGGAGGTCATGACGAAAGGGAGCAGACCCTAAATCAACTTCTAGTTGAGATGGATGGTTTCTCAACTAATGAAGGAATTATCGTAATGGCTGCAACCAATAGAGCTGATATTCTTGACCCTGCACTTTTAAGACCAGGTAGATTCGACAGGACTATATATGTAGGACTTCCAGATATTAGAGGTAGGGAGGCTATCCTTGAAGTTCATACTAAAAACAAGCCTCTTGCAGAAGATGTAGAATTAAAGGTAATAGCAAAAAGAACACCTGGCTTTACCCCTGCAGATCTTGAAAATCTAGTAAACGAGGCTGCCTTGTTGACAGCCAGATTTAATCTCAAGGCCATACCTATGTATCTAGTTGAGGAAGCTTCAATTAAAGTTCAGGCAGGACCTGAAAAGAAGAGTAAGGTAGTGAGCGATAAGGAGAGAAGGTTAACTGCTTATCATGAAGCAGGTCATGCATTGGCGGGAAGGCTTATCCCTGGAACAGACCCTGTTCATATGGTAACTATAATTCCTAGAGGTATGGCAGGAGGATTTACAGCTTATATACCTGAAGAAGATAGGTCTTTTATTACTAAAAGACAGATGGAAGATAAATTGGTTACCCTTCTTGGAGGAAGAGTAGCTGAGGCTCTAGTACTAGATGATATAAGTACAGGGGCACAAAATGACATAGAAAGAGCTACTAAGATCGCTCGTTCTATGGTAACCCACTATGGTATGAATGAAAAACTAGGACCTATGACATATGGAACCGATGAAGAGGAAGTCTTTATGGGTAGGGACTTTGGAAGATCTAGAAACTATTCAGAAGATGTTGCTGCAGCCATAGATGGTGAAATGAGAAAGATGATAGATATCGCTTACCATAGAGCAGAGAAGTTGTTAAGCGACAATATAGATTCCCTTCACAGAATAGCAAATGCGCTTCTAGAGAAAGAAACCATAGATGCTAGGGAATTTGAAAGATTATTTCTTAACGAAGAAGAATAATTTAAGAAAGACAGGTTTATCCTGTCTTTTTTTTAATTAGTTTCAATACTGTATTGCAATGGTCAGCCCTAATCTAATATAATGTGGTTAGGGAATATTAGGACTAACCACATTACTAGAATGCGGAAACTGCAAGCAGTTTCTTGAAGCTTAAATAAGGTTGGAATAACCTTAAGGGAGGTTTTAGCATGTTTGAAGATAAAAAATCAGAAGCTATTAAGGCATCCTTGGATGATTGGGATAAGAACAAGGTAGGAAAAGCTATAAGTGAATTTCCTGAGAGGAAGGGGAAGTTTACTACTTCATCCGATTTAGAAGTAAGGAGACTTTATACTCCACTTGATCTTGAAGACATGGATTATGAAGAGGATTTAGGTTTTCCTGGACAATATCCATATACTAGAGGTGTCCAGCCTACCATGTATAGAGGCCGTTTATGGACCATGAGACAATATGCTGGATTTGGTAATGCTGAGGAATCTAACCAAAGGTATAAGTATTTACTTGACCAGGGACAAACCGGACTATCTATAGCATTCGATTTACCGACACAGATAGGTTATGATTCTGATGATGGTTTATCTGAAGGTGAAGTAGGCAAGGTTGGTGTGGCCATTGACTCCTTGAAGGATATGGAAATCCTCTTTGATGGTATCCCTCTTGAAAAAGTAAGTACTTCAATGACTATCAATGCTCCTGCAAGTGTTCTTTTAGCCATGTATATTGCTGTAGCTGAGAAACAAGGCGCTTCCCCTGAAAAACTAAGAGGTACTATACAAAATGACATTCTTAAAGAATATATTGCAAGAGGTACATATATATTTCCACCTGAACCATCCATGCGACTAATAACCAATATCTTTGAATATTGCTCTAAGGAAGTTCCCCAGTGGAACACCATAAGTATTAGTGGATATCATATTAGGGAAGCTGGCTCAACAGCAGCCCAAGAAGTAGCCTTTACTCTAGCAGATGGGATTGCTTATGTTGAAGCTGCTCTTAAAGCAGGCTTGGATATCGATGATTTTGGACCAAGACTTTCCTTCTTCTTTAACTCACACAACAATCTTTTCGAAGAGGTAGCGAAGTTTAGAGCAGCAAGAAGATTGTGGGCTAAAATTATGAAGGAAAGATTCCATGCTAAGAATCCAAAGTCCATGCAGCTTAAATTTCACACACAAACTGCAGGTTCTACATTGACAGCACAACAAGCAGACAATAATATTATTAGAGTAACAATCCAAACCTTGGCTGCTATTTTAGGAGGAACCCAAAGTCTACATACTAATTCAAGAGACGAAGCCTTGGCCTTGCCCACAGAGGATAGTGTAAGGATAGCACTAAGAACTCAGCAAATCGTTGGATATGAATCTGGTGCAACCGAAACCATAGATCCACTTGCAGGCTCATTTTATGTTGAAAGTCTAACTAATGAAATAGAAGAACAAGCAGTACAATATATTGAAACTATAGACGCTCTAGGAGGAGCTCCAAGGGCTATTGAGAATGGATATATTCAAAAAGAAATACAGAATGCTGCTTATAAATATCAAATGGAAGTAGAGTCCAATGAACAAATCGTAGTAGGAGTAAATAAATTCACAATTGAAGAAGAAGGTAAAAAGGATTTGCTACGTCTTGACCCACAGGTTGAGTTTAATCAGAGAGAAAAGCTTGCTAAATTAAGAGATGAAAGGGATAATGATAAAGTAAATAAGACCCTAAGCATTCTTAAGGAGAAGGCTTTTAGTGATGAAAACCTAATGCCCTATATTCTAGATGCTGTTAAAGCCTATTCTACTCTAGGAGAGATTTGTAATGTCTTGAGGGATGTATTTGGTGAATATGAGCAGTCGGTAATTCTTTAATTTCCTGTTGACTAGTTTGATATAGATTGGAGGAAGAAAATATGGATAGACCTATAAGAGTTCTTGTTGCTAAACCAGGATTGGATGGACATGATAGAGGAGCTAAGGTTGTAGCTAGGGCTTTAAGAGATGCTGGCATGGAGGTTATTTATACTGGTTTAAGACAGACTCCTGAACAAATAGTAGCTGCAGGTATTCAGGAGGATGTTGATGTAGTTGCGATGAGTATTTTATCTGGTGCTCATAATCACCTCTTTCCTAAAGTTGTTAGGCTTCTAAGGGATGAAGGAGCAGACGATATCCTTGTTATAGGCGGTGGTGTAATTCCAGATGATGATATTCCTGGATTAAAGGATTCAGGTATAGAAGCAATATTTACCCCTGGTACTGCAACAACTGATATAGTTGATTATATTAAGAATAACTTAAAAAGATAATGATAATACTTAAATAGGTGGTGCTGTAGATGACCATTGAAGAGAGATTGTTACAAGGAGATAAGAGAGCCTGTGCTAGACTTATCTCAATGTTGGAAAACAATGAACAAGAAGCCTTTGACCTTATAAAGAAATTATATAATAAATCTAAGGGTGCTTATGTCATTGGAATTACAGGCTCTCCTGGTGCAGGAAAGTCCACTTTAACAGACAAGCTTACAAAGGTATTAAGGAAAGAAGATTATAAAGTTGGTATTATAGCCATAGATCCTACAAGCCCATTTAGCGGAGGAGCTATATTGGGAGATAGGATCAGAATGCATGATCTATCTCTAGATAAGAATGTATTCATCAGAAGTATGGGTACTAGAGGTTCTCTCGGTGGCATGTCAAAGGCTACAAGAGGAGCTATGAGGGTCTTGGATATTTATGGCTGTGATTATATATTCATAGAAACCGTAGGAGTTGGTCAATCAGAAGTTGACATAGTAGCAACAGCCGATACGGTAGTTATGGTAATGGTGCCAAATATGGGAGATGATATTCAGGCTATTAAAGCTGGAACCATGGAAATAGCTGATGTATTTGCCATTAACAAATCCGACTTAGATGGAGCAGATAAGACCAAGCTGGAGCTGGAATTAAACCTGGATTTAAACGATAAGAGTGCATATCGCCCACCGGTACTTAAAATTGCTGCCGGTAAAAATCAAGGGGTTGAAGTACTTATGAATGCAATAATGGATCATAAAAAACTTCTAGAGGACAGTGGAGACCTAGCGAAAAGAAGGATGAGAAATAATAGGCAAGAGCTAATTGAATTGGCACAAGATGAATTGATTAAAATTATTATGGAGAGGGCTGTAGAAGAAGACCTTCTTGACAAGTTGGCTAAGGATATTACGTCTAAAAAGACTGACATATATACAGCAAAGGACAGGATAGTAAGTTTAATCAAGGACTAATTGATTCAAAGTAGATAAAAACTTGCAACATATTGGTAAAGTATTTCTAGTTACATGTTGCAAGTTGTGATGTGAACTCCTAATAGTGATAATGAACATAAGATGATAAGTTCATTATATAGTGTTAGCAGCTCATAGAAAAACGGATAATCTATCCAATGCTTCTCTAACCTGTCGGGTATTTTATTTTCGTTTAGGGGTAGGGTAAGCTATTCCCTACTTTAAAAAGGAGGATGTTATGGATATTTCAAAGGTAGACCACATTGGTATTGCGGTAAAGAGCATTGAAGATTCCTTAAAGTTTTATGAAGGAGTTTTAGGTATTAAGTGCCAAGGGAAGGAAGAGGTGGCGGACCAAAAAGTAATTACAGCCTTTTTTCCTGTAGGAGATACTGAGGTGGAACTTTTGCAATCTACATCTGAAGATGGAACTATTGCAAAATTTATTGAAAAAAAGGGTGAAGGCATGCATCATATTGCCTTTAGAGTTGATAATATAGAAAAAGCTCTAAAGGAACTAAAAGCTAAAGGAATAAGGCTTATTGATGAAGTACCTAGGCTTGGAGCAGGTGGAGCTAAGATTGCCTTTATTCATCCAAAAGCAACAAATGGAGTATTAATAGAAATTAGTGAACGTAAATAACGAGCCAGCTCGTTGCAATGGTGTGAAGTGATTGCTAGGCAATTACTTTGGATATTTTAAAATTGGGAGGCAAGAGATGAGAGAAAATATGAAAAAGCTCCTTGAAGCTAATGAAAGAATCGAACTAGGTGGAGGAGAAAAGAGAATAGAAAAACAACATAAGTCCGGAAAGCTAACTGCTAGAGAAAGAATAGATTTACTATTAGACAAGGGCTCTTTTGTTGAGATGGATAAGTATGTAAAACATAGATCTGTAAATTTTGGTATGGACACTGTTGATGCACCTGCTGATGGGGTTGTAACAGGATATGGAACCGTAGATGGAAGACTAATTTTCGTCTATGCTCAGGATTTTACTGTAGTTGGCGGGTCATTAGGAGAAATGCATGCTGCTAAGATATGTAAAGTTCAGGAGATGGCTTTAAAGATGGGAGCTCCAATTATTGGTATGAACGACTCAGGTGGAGCAAGAATCCAAGAAGGTGTAGATGCCTTATCGGGATATGGCAAGATATTCTATAGAAATACAATTGCATCTGGGGTAATACCACAAATTTCTGTAATTATGGGACCGTGTGCAGGAGGAGCTGTTTATTCACCAGCTCTGACAGATTTTATATTTATGGTTGAAAGAACATCTATGATGTTTATAACAGGACCTCAAGTTATTAAATCCGTAACTGGTGAAGAAGTTAGCCAAGAAGAACTTGGAGGAGCTTTAACACATAATAAAACCAGTGGTGTAGCACACTTTGTAGACAAGACCGATGAAGAATGTATTTCAAGAATCAAGGTATTACTATCATACTTACCATCAAATAATTTGGAATCAGCACCAGTATACGAATGTGCTGATGATATAAATAGAATTGAAGAAAGCTTAAATGAAATAATTCCTGAGAATGCTAATAAACCTTATGATATGAAGGAAGTAATAAATACCATTGCAGACCAAGGTTCATTCTTTGAAGTTCAGCCTTTATATGCACAAAATATAATTACTGGATTTATAAGACTTAATGGAAAATCAATAGGTATAATTGCAAATCAACCAAGGGTATTGGCAGGATGTCTAGATATAAATGCATCTGATAAGGCTGGTAGATTTATCAGAACGTGTGATGCATTCGATATACCTTTGCTTAATTTAGTAGATGTTCCAGGTTTTCTACCAGGTACAGAACAGGAATATGGTGGAATTATAAGACATGGAGCAAAGATGCTCTATGCATACAGTGAAGCTACAGTACCTAAAGTTACTCTAATTCTCAGAAAAGCATATGGTGGAGCTTATTTGGCAATGTGTTCTAAGGACTTAGGCGCAGACCAGGTATTAGCATGGCCAACAGCTGAGATTGCAGTTATGGGTCCAGAAGGAGCAGCTAATATTATATTTAAGAATGATATTGCAAATTCAGATGACCCGATTACAAGCAGACAAGAAAAGATTGAAGAATATAGAAATACGGTAGCTAATCCATATATAGCTTCTCAAAGAGGCTTTGTAGATGATGTTATATTACCTAACGTTACACGTCCTAGACTTATATCTGCTTTTGATATGCTTGAATCAAAGAGAGAAAGTAGACCTAGCAAAAAACACGGAAACCTACCAGTGTAGAGAGACCATATAGGTTATAACGAGGAAACTATATCCCCCGCTTCTAAAACGATAAAATCGTTGCGGTGGTGTGAAGCAATTGTAAAGAATTGCTTCTGATACCTAAAGCGGCCGGGTTCATTATTCTACAATAGGTGGGTGTCTTATCACCTTGGCCACCGGAAAGTAGAAACTGCAAGCAGTTTCATCAAAGCTTAAAGTTATACTAAAAGAGCTAGTGGAGGTAATCAAATAAATGTCTGAAAAATATATTGAAGTTGAGGAAAACTATGAGGAATTAGTGGCTGTTATTGCTGCTGCTCTAGCGATTCAATTAGGAGTAGATATCCCTGATATAAATATACAAAGTATAAGAAGAATCCCTAATAGCACTCCTACATGGAGAACTATTGGTAAGCAACATCAAATGCTGGGCAAATTTTAAGGAGATGAATATGGTATGAGGCAGTTGTAATACAATTGTTTTCATACTTAAATATATGGAGGTTTAATAATGAGAAAATTTATAATAAATGTAAACGGTAATTCCTATGAAGTTGATGTAGAAGAAGTTAGAGGTGGAGGTCAAGGCCAAACAAGGCCAGCAGCCATAACACAAGCTGCACCTAGTCAAGTAGCGCCAAAAGAGGCACCTATTGCACAAACTCCAACTCTTAAGAAGGAAGTAGCAGTATCAGCTGGTCAAGAGGTTGTTGAAGCACCTATGCCAGGCAATATATTCAAGGTATTAGTAAGTGAAGGCCAAGATGTAAAGTCAGGAGATGTATTGTTAATACTTGAAGCAATGAAGATGGAAAATGAAATATTAGCTCCAAGAGATGGAAAGGTAGTTAGTCTTGTAACTGCAGCTGGAGCCTCTGTTAGTACTGGTGATAAACTAGTAGTTATAGAATAATTGTATTTTTTTCAATAAAAACACTATTATAAAGACATATCTAAGCCCAGAATTCATTTATGAATTTTGGGGTTTTATTTTTAGATAAGGGTATTAATAACGAGATGAATATGTCCCCCGCTACTGATGAAACTACCAAGCGACTAACACCAAATCAGAGATTTGGGGTATCTGCTTATACAAGCGGCCGGGTTACTTAATTGAAAACAGGTGGGTGGATTAAGTATATAGTAGTACATTAGCAATTTGTTGTTGTTACTGTTAGTTGTTAATTGAGTCATAAGGAGGTCTTTTCATGTACCCAGGTTATATAACTGATATAGAAGGTTTAAAAATAGGCCACGCTCAGTCTGAAGAAGGTATGACTGGCTGTACGGTTCTTATATGTGAGGAAGGTGCTACGGGAGGTGTAGATGTTAGGGGGTCTGCTCCTGGGACAAGAGAAACGGATCTTTTTGAATCTACAAAGATGATAGATAAGGTTCATGCAATAGTTCTTTCTGGGGGTTCAGCCTTTGGCCTAGATGCTTCTAGTGGTGTTATGAAGTATTTAGAGGAAAATGGTGTTGGTTTTGATGTAGGTGTAACTAGGGTTCCTATAGTTGCTTCTGCTGTCCTCTTTGATTTAGATTTAGGAGATTTTACAATTCGTCCTGATTTAAATATGGGCTATATAGCTGCTCAATCAGCCTCTTCAAGAGAAAGAAGACAAGGAAATATTGGGTGTGGATTAGGGGCAACAGTTGGTAAGATCCTAGGACCTAAGTCAGCTATGAAATCAGGACTTGGTAGTGCAAGCCTTGAGGTGGGAGACCTTATAGTTTCAGCCTTAGTAGGCCTTAATGCATTTGGAGATATTTACGATTACAGGACTAATAAACAGATAGCAGGAGTCTATGACTATAATAATAAAGAAATGCTTAATACAATTGATATCCTTAAATCTATGGCCATAAAACCAGAAATTAGCCAAAAGAATACCACCATAGGCATAATAGCTACTAATGCAATACTGAATAAAGCTCAAGCTAATAAGGTTGCGGAAATGGGCCATGATGGACTTGCAAGATCTATAAACCCTATTCATACCATGTTTGATGGAGATACAATATTTTCAATGGCAACTAATAAGGTTACAGTAGATACAAGCCTTGTGGGAATACTTGGAGCGGAAGTTATGGCAATGGCAATATCCAATGCTATAATAAATGCTAAAAAGTATGGAGACCTACTATCCTATGGGGAAATTAATGATTAAGTATTGTTGCCTATAAAAAAATATTATATAATAAGCAGGTATATCTATACTATTAGTAGTTTGCTAGCATCATAATGAGCTAGACAGAGCATCAAAATGTAGTGAAAAAATCGACTAGTATCCTTATGGAACTAGAGCGGAGGGGTAAAGATGAATAAGAAGTTGAAGTTTGATGTAAGAAAGTTGGCCATAATTGGAATATTAGGTGGCATTTCTACGGTTTTGGGTTTAACTCCATTAGGGTTTATTCCTGTAGGTCCAACTAGAGCAACTATAATGCATATTCCTGTTATTATAGGAGCAATTATGGAAGGGCCTATTGTTGGTGCATTTGTAGGCTTAATATTTGGGATATTCAGTATTTTCCAAGCTGTAACCAATCCTACTCCTGTTTCCTTTGTATTCTTAAATCCATTGGTCTCTGTAGTACCAAGGGTCTTAATTGGTGTCCTTTCCTTTTATGCCTATGATTTTCTTAGAAGAATTGGAGATAAGAAGACTAGAGGACTATTATATATTTTATGGTTTGGAATAATCTCTTACCTTTCATATGGGATATATCAAAACATCATAAATAAGGATAGTTTCTGGTTTGTACTCATGAATTTACTTTTATTGATTTTAACTCTTATTTTATACTATTTCACTATGGTAAAATATAAAAAGGGCTCATTTGACTTAATAATATCTTCTATAGTAGGAACTCTTACCAACACTCTAGGTGTATTGACAATGATATACCTTTTCTATGGTGAAAGATTTGTGGAAGCCATAGGACAAGATCCTTCATTGGCTAGAAAGATCATATATGGTATTGGGATTACTAATGGAATTCCTGAAACCATAATTGCAATTATAATTGTAAGTGCTGTTGTAAGAGGTTTGAAGGGGACAAAAAGAGATTAGGGGTGAACTTCTTGTTATTAGTTATAGATGTGGGTAATACTAATATTGTATTTGGACTTTATGATGGAAAAACATTAGTTTTTGATTGGCGAATATCCTCTGATAAGGATAGAACATCGGATGAATATGGATTGCTTTTCGATCAAATTTTTAGATATAATGATATTTCAATAGTTGACATAGAAGATGTAATAATCTCTTCTGTAGTGCCAACCTTAATGCATACCTTGCCAGCAACGTGTAGGAGGTATCTTAACAAGGAGCCAATAGTAATTGGTCCTGGTGTGAAGACAGGTATGAATATAAGATATGATAATCCAAAAGAGGTTGGAGCTGATAGGATAGTAAATGCTGTAGCTGCCTATGAGAAATATGGTGGTCCAGTAATAATTGTGGATTTTGGTACTGCAAATACCTTCTGTTTTGTAAATAAGGAAGGGGATTATTTAGGGGGTGCTATTACCCCAGGGATTAGAATATCATCGGAAGCCTTGTTCTTAAGAACTGCCAAACTTCCAAAGGTAGAACTTTTAAAGCCTGAAAAGGTTATAGGTAAAAATACCGTCTCCAGTATCCAATCAGGTGTAGTTAATGGATATATTGGTATGGTTGATCATATTATTGAATTGATGATGAAGGAAATGAATGTAGCACATAAGGATATTAACGTAGTTGCTACAGGTGGGTTTTCTCAGCTAATCGCAAGTGAAAGCAAGTATATCAAAAAGATAGATAAGATGCTAACCTTGGATGGGCTAAGAATAATCTATGAACGAAATAAGGGATAAAGACATAAGTAAGTAGCCTAGCTACTTACTTGTTTTTTGAGGTGAAATTATGAAAATTGGAAATTTAGTTTTAGATAATAATGTATTTTTAGCACCCATGGCGGGAATAACTGATTTACCCTTTAGAATTCTTTGTAGAGAAATGGGTTCAGGACTTGTTTTTTCTGAAATGGTATCTAGCAAGGGAATGTATTATAATGATAAAAGCACAAAAGACCTATTGGCTGTCGATGATAAAGAGCGACCAGTAGCCATTCAAATATTTGGTTCTGACCCAAATATCATGGCGTTTTCTGTAGAAAAATTTTTAAATAATAGAGATGATATAGATGTTATAGATATAAATATGGGGTGCCCAGCTCCAAAAATAGTTAAAAATGGAGATGGGTGTGCTCTAATGAGGGAAGAAAAGCTAGTAGAAAGAATTCTAAGCTCAGTAGTCAAGGTTTCTACAAAACCAGTTACATGTAAATTCAGAATGGGTTGGGATCATGAGAGTATAAACGGCATCGAAATTGCTAAAATTGCAGAAGCTTCTGGTATAAGCGCAATTACAGTTCACGGTAGAACTAGAGAAATGTTTTATTCAGGCCAAGCGGATTGGGATTATATTAGAAGTGTTAAAGAAAGCGTCTCTATACCCCTTATTGGCAATGGAGATATCTTTCAGCCTGAGGATGCTTTAAATCTTCTGGAAAAGACAGGTTGTGATGCGGTTTCCATTGGAAGAGGTTCTCTAGGTAATCCTTGGATATTTAAGAGAGTATTGAATCTTATTAATGGAGAAAAGGATATTCCTCCAACAGCTGAGGAAATTATCAAAATGGCAATTAGGCATTTAAACATGGCTTGTCTTTCTAAAGGTGAAAGAGTAGGGGTGAGAGAGATGCGTAAGCACTTGGCTTGGTATCTCAAGGGTTTAAGAAATTCAAATGAGATAAAGAATAAGATAAACACAATAGAGGATAAAAATGAAATGGAGAAAATACTTTTAGACTATTTAAATACATTGTAATATAGATCCTCCTATTTTCATATAATGGGGATAAAACTAGAAGATAAGGAGGAGAATTACTATTTTACTTTATGTAGTAGGTGGAGAGACTTATAGAGCCTATCTTAAAAAAGGAAGGCTAAAATACTTACCAGGTTTCCTAATTCCTAAGATCAAACCTATAAAACTTGGGGATATTGTAAAGGAAGGTAGGGAGATTGGAAAAGTAATGGGTATAAGCACATATCCCCTGGGAGACCTAAAGGAATCTAAGCTTGAATATCTAGTAAACATTATATTAGATGAAATTACACCAGATTACAATAAAATATACTTTGAGGATATTAATGGCTTAAATAAAGAACAGGTAGATTATATATTGGAGTCTACAGGACTTTTCACTCCTTCGGGTAAGGATATACGCATTTTCAATCTACCTTATATAATTAGTCAGCTTTATGATACATTAGGAAAATCAATCAACTCAAATGATACTCTAATAATCTCAAAGGATAGGGAGATTCATTTGGACTTAATACTTCTATTAATGAATAAGATTAGTTTTTTTACCTGCCTTGGCCTTCATAGTTCTCTGCGTGAAGAAGTCTATGATGAGATTTTCAAATCCACTGGAGTATCTATATTTCAGCCAATCCATATAGATAAGATAATAAAGAACTACGGTATAATTATAAATTTTTCAGAAGACCTAGAATTTGACCTTAGAAAAATAAGGAATCATGCCCTTGTTATCGATTTTAGCAAAAATAAACCTTTTAAAAAACTGGAATTTTCTAAAAAAGATGTTATACTTATAGAGGATATTAGATTAGAAATTAATGGATTAAATAATTGGATTGATGGGTATACGTCTCCTGAACTATTTGAGGCCTTAGGAGTAGACAGAAGTATATTTAGTCATATTTACTCAAATAATGACTTTTATCGAGTAAATGATTTTGTAAATAGACTTAGTAAAAAATCAGGCAGAATATGAGGCTTGACAAGTTAAGTTACCTTGAATATAATATTTTCCATACAAGACAGGAATATGTTTACAAAAACACTAAAAATACTGAATTTATTAAAGGCCTTGGGCCTTGATTTTTTATTACGAATAGGAGAGTTCTACTTTGAATTTCTGCATATAGTTGAACTCGTTCTGACCTCGTAGAGTAACAAGAAAAGATACATCTAATGCTTATTAGAAGCTTTTCTTATGACCTAGGCCAGAGAGAACATTAAGTTGTAGCTAGGTCAAGTGCAATGAATGACAAATTTGAGAATGAGATTGCATTATGATTATGATAAAGGAGAGAGTAGTATGACTGAAAAGGACGTATTGTTGACACCTGAAGGGTTGGTAAGACTTGAAAACGAACTAGATAATCTTAAATCCGTTATGAGAAAAGAGGTTGCTGAAAGAATTAAGCAAGCATTGGCTTTCGGGGATATAAGTGAAAACTCAGAATATGACCAGGCTAAGAATGAACAAGCTAAGCTTGAAGAAAGAATACTAAAATTAGAAAACATATTAAGAAATGCAAAAGTAATCGATGAAGATGAAATTACAACTGATACTGTAAGCGTAGGTTCCAAGGTTGTAGTTCTTGATATAGAATTTGAGGAAGAAATGGCTTATACTATAGTAGGGTCAGCAGAAGCAGATCCTTATAATGGAAAGATATCAAATGAATCTCCTGTAGGTAGAGCTTTAATAGGTAATAAATCAGGAGATGTTGTTGATGTTCACGTTCCAGATGGAATTATTAAATATGAAATACTAAATATAAGTAGGTAGTAGGATCAGTTTGTAGTACTAAGGAGGAAATTGGATGTCGGGAACGGAATTGAATTTAAATGAGATGCTTATAATAAGACGTGAAAAACTTAAAACACTAATAGATAGTGGGAAAAACCCTTATCTAGTTGAGAAGTTTGATTTCACCCATTATAGTGAGGACATTAAAGCGAATTTTGAAGAAATGGAAGAAGTAGAGGTATGGGTTGCTGGTAGAATCATGTCTAGACGTGGACATGGGAAAGTTAGCTTTATGGATATTCAAGATGCTAAAGGAAGAATACAGATATTCGCAAAACTTGATTCCCTTGGAGAAGAAGCCTATAAAGATTTATCTCTTTTAGACTTAGGAGATATAATAGGTGTAAGTGGCCATGTTTTCAGAACTAAGGCTGGAGAAATATCCATAAGAGCGGAAAAGTTAAGCCTGCTAACAAAGTCATTACAGATTTTGCCTGAGAAATGGCATGGATTGAAAGATACTGACACTAGATATAGACAAAGATATACGGACTTAATAGTAAATCCTGAGGTCAAAGAAACATTTATACTAAGATCAAAGATAATTAAGGCTGTAAGAGAATACTTAGATGATAGAGGTTTCTTAGAAGTTGATACCCCTGTGTTAAGTACTATAGCAGGTGGGGCTAATGCAAGACCCTTTGTGACTCATCATAATACTCTTGATATAGATATGTATTTAAGAATTGCCAACGAATTGTACCTTAAGAGACTTATAGTAGGAGGTTTCGACAAGGTATATGAAATGGGTAAAATGTTTAGAAATGAGGGAATGAGTACTAAACACAATCCTGAATTTACAAATATAGAACTATATCAGGCATATGTAGATTATGAAGAAATGATGAGATTGACTGAGAATCTATTTGCATATGTAGCAGAGAAGACACTTGGGAGTGCAGTTGTTGAATACCAAGGTAAAGAAATCGACCTTACTCCTCCGTGGAGAAGATTGGATATGGCAGAAGCTGTTAAGCTTTATGCTGGTGTAGATTTCTCACAAATCAACACAGATGAAGAAGCTATTGAAGCTGCTAAAGCAAAAGGTCTTGAAATCAAACCTGGAATGACAAGAGGTCATATTCTAGCTGAAATCTTTGAAGAGTTCTGTGAAGAGCACCTTGTTCAACCTACATTTGTTACAGGTCATCCAGTGGAGGTATCACCATTAGCTAAGAGAAATCCTGATGATCCAAGAATAACTAATAGATTTGAAGCCTTTATGAACACTTGGGAGTTAGCAAATGCATTCTCTGAGCTAAACGATCCTATAGATCAAAGGGAAAGATTTGAAGCACAAGTTAAGGCTAAGGAAACAGGTGATGATGAAGCTCATCCGATGGACAATGACTTTATAAACGCAATCGAAGTAGGTCTACCACCAACGGGTGGTCTTGGTATTGGTATTGATAGAATGATAATGATATTAACAAACCAACCAAGTATAAGGGATGTTTTGTTATTCCCGACTATGAAGCCTGTCGATGAACAATAGAATAATATAGATATGTATAAAAACGTGGTAAGTCTTACCACGTTTTTTGTTTCCTGCAATCAGATGGAGGCTGGCCAAATCTGTGCTAGAGGAGTCAGCAAACAGGTTAATGATAATAATCTAGAATTATGAATAGAAAAATGGTTGACTTTAGTTAGTGTTTGTAGTATATTAGTTATCTAGTCATTTAACCGACGATGTTCTACAGAATATCATTTAAAGTTTTAAAAACTTTAAAAAAGGTATTGACTTTTA
>CAZPZN010000008.1:12331-31844 GCA_964590735.1 uncultured Tissierella sp. | reverse complement strand
GGTCAAATCAATAGGTATTATAACTATATGATCAATGACTTGGTAAGTGGCTATGATGGAGTAAATGTCATAAGAGATGGAATAGAAATCAAGGAAAAAGAGTGGAATTATACCCTTCTTCCTGCATGGATATTGACATATAATTACCAGGGAAAGACCTATATATTTGCAGTAAACGGTCAAACTGGCAAGTCCTATGGGGAACTTCCTCTAAGCAATAAGAGACTAAATTCAGCTTTTGGAATCATATTTGCAGCTACATTCCTAGTTCTTGTTTTAGGAGGGGTGCTTATATGGTAATTAAAAATATCTATAAAAGGATTATTCTTTTTGCCTTATTAATCCTAGTCTTACTTTCTACTTCCATAACTGTAGGGGCTATTAAAGATCTAGTATTCGATGAAGCGGGATTGTTTACTAATGATGAGAGGGTCTCCTTAGAAGACCAAGCCAATCAATTGTCTGATCAATATAATATGGACATAGTTATAACTACTACAAATGATGCTGGTGGAAAAACCTCTAGGGAATATGCAGATGACTACTTTGATTATAATAGCTTTGGGCAAGGAACAGATTATGATGGAATCCTATTTCTAATAGATATGGATAATAGAGAAGCCTATATCTCTACATCAGGTCTTGGTATAAGGTATCTAACTGACCAAAGGATAGAGGGAGTTTTAGATGAAGTGTTCAATTCAGGCATGATAGATGGTGATTTTTATGGAGCTGCTAGGGGATTTCTTAGAGGAACCAGCCAATATCTCAGAGCGGGGATTCCTTCAGACCAATATAGCATAGACGAAAAAGAGGCAAATAGACTTACCTTCTTTGATATGATTATAGGATTAGTGGGGGGAAGTGCAACAGGTGGTCTATTTTATGGAACTACTAAATCTTCTTATAAATTAAAAAATCCTGGCAACCCATTTTCCTATAGAAATAATAGTTTAGTAAATGTAGTACCAGGAGATGATCAATTAGTAGATAGTATAGTAACTCACAGAAGAATCCCAAGACCTCCAAAGGGAGGAGGGTCCTCTGGTGGCAGTAGAAGTACAACTCACAGGTCATCCAGTGGAAGAAGTCACGGAGGCGGAGGAAGAAAGTTTTAGTATGGACATGGGGACAGGAAGAGACCGCCGAAAAACTATCTACTTAATGTCATTTCGACTGAAGCGAAGCGTAATGGAGAAATCTCCTCTAATTAAAGTGTTGAAATTCGGAGATCCCTCGGCTACGCTCGGGATGACATAAACAAAAGATATCAATATGGTCAGTTTTTCAGTGGTCTCGGACAGGAGCTTCGTCCGCTTTAGTGGACGAAGTTCCTGTCCCCTCTGTCTATTAAAATGTCCAGTTACCCTTTTCGAATAGCTTAACTTCAGTACCGTCTTTCTCGTAGGCGGTTATTTCTAGTTCAGGGCCTCCTACCATAAAATCCGTATGAATCAGACTATAATTTGCTCCTCTTTTTTCTAGGTCTTCTTGAGAAGATTTAGTCCCTTCTCTCATTGCATAAGCATATGCTCTACCTAGGGCTAGGTGACAGGAAGCATTTTCATCAAACAAGGTATTGTTAAATAATATCTTAGTATTTGAAATAGGTGAATCATCTTGAACTAAGGCAATCTCTCCTAAATATTTAGCTCCTTCATCATTTTCCATATGTTTTTCTAAGACTTCAAAACCTTTTTCTGCATAGAAATCTACTACCTTACCATCCTTAAATTCAAAACCAAAGTTATCCACTAGTTTACCGTTTAGGCTCAATGGCTTTGTTGCCTTTAACTTCCCGTTAACCTTAAGTCTATGAGGAGTAGTAAATACCTCTTCTGTTGGCATGTTTGCTACATAGGAATCGCCTTTTTGACTTTCCTTAGAGCCGCCCATCCAAAAGTGACCATCGGCTAAATATACTTCTAAGTCAGTACCAGGTCCCTTCAATACTAGCTTGTCAAACTCTTTTTCATTTAAATAGCTTTTATATTTCTTAAGGTTTTTATCGTGGTCTTCCCAAGCCTTAATAGGGTCCTCTTGGTTCACTCTTGTAGCTTCAAATACCTTTTCCCAAAGTTTTTCAACCGCTTCTTCATCGCTTAAATCTGGGAACACAGACTTAGCCCAAGGGATAGAAGGCGTTGCTATAATAGTCCATTTTGTAAACCCTGTCATCCTATATTGCATGGCTGGTGCAGAAGCTAGCGATTGAGCTTTCTGACTTCTTGCTACAAGGCTTCCATCGATATCCTTCAATAGCTCTGGATTAGGTGCACCTATAAATAAATGATGATAATTATCTTTATACATAGCTTCTAAAGAATCAACTTTCCACTTTGGATAATTATCGAATACAAAATCCTTGCCCTCATTGTAACGAATTAGGGTCATTTCATCATCGTTAAACTGAAATTCAACATGCTTAGCTCCAGCTTCATAGGCTTTTTTCATAATCTTTCTAGCAAGAGGAAGGGTATCCAGATTACCTGCGATAATTAGACCTTCTCCCTCCTTAAGATTTATACCTGTTCTTACTGCCAATTCGGCATACTTTTCTAAATTCTTATCTAAGTCCATAATCTCACTCCTATACCAATATATAGGTTTATTTTAACATATTAAGTTCTAAACAACACTAGAAATCCTCATTTATTAACTTTTCAAAGATATTTACATCTTCATCGAAGCTTAAAGGAGATACTGCAGGACCGTCTATTACATCTCCATCAATGGTAAATCTAGAACCATGACAAGGACAATCCCATGATAATTCAGCCCCATTCCAGTTGAGTTCACAGCCCATATGAGTACAAGTAGTATTTACTAAATGTAGCTTTCCTTCTTCATCTCTATATGCTCCAGCCCTTTTGCCATCGACTTCTATTACTTTACCTTGACCAGGTAGAATCTCTATATTCTTAGGAGGCATCTCTAGCTTTCCGTCTATAAGCTGTCCAGCTACATTAGCGTTTTGCACCACAAATTCCTTTGCTGCAGTCATGGTGGTTTTTCTAGAAGGGCTATATACTTCTAGCCAAGGATTCTCATTATTTAGTATTAAATCTCTGAGTATAATGGATGAAACCGTACCATTTGTCATTCCCCATTTTTGAAAACCTGTTGCTATATAAAGGTTGAGAGTGTCAACGCTATATTGACCTATATAAGGGATACCATCTAGTGTCATACAATCTTGAGTAGACCACCTAAATGGAATTTCTTCAATAGTGAAGACATCAGAAGCGAAATTAATCAGGGATTTATAATGGTCATTAGTATCCTCTCCCTGGCCTGTCTTGTGATCCTCACCTACTACTAATATCAATTCATTACCATCAGCATAAATTCCTCTAAGCGACCGGGATGGTTCCTCTGCATTTATATACATTCCGCCTGGAAATTTTTCCTTTCCTTTAATTGCTACTATATAAGATCTTTCTTGATATATTTTAGAGAAGTACATTCTGTGTTTATTATAGAAGGGATAATGTGTAGCAATTACTACCTTATTAGCAGTAATTCTACATCCATTGTCAGTTGTAATGATGTAGTTATCATCATCATCTTGATCTAATTCCACAGCCCTTGTATGTTCAAAAATCTTTACTCCACTTTCTGTAATGACTTTAGTCAATCCTAGCATGTACTTTCTTGGATGGAATTGTGCTTGATCTTCAAACTTAAGAGCTCCCTTTATGGGCAGATTTAAAGGGAGTTCATTTACATAAGAAGCTTTAATGCCAAAACTCGATGCAGCTTCGGCTTCCTTTTTAAGGTTTTCTATGAATTCTTCCTTTTGTGTATAGATATAGGCTGACTCATGCTTATAATCGCAGTCAATATTGTTTTCATCAATTATTTTCTTTATCTCTTTAATAGCAAATTCATTTGACTCAGCGTATTGCCTAGCCATGGACTCTCCAAGTGATTTCTTGAACTTGTCATAGATTAATCCATGTTGTGATGTAATCTTAGCAGTGGTATGTGCTGTTGTGCCCTGTACTATTTTTTTACTGTCAATTATTACAATGTCTAGATCTTTATTTATCAGTTGATAGGCAGTAGAGATTCCGGCCATTCCACCTCCTATAATTAGTAGGTCTGTTTTAAGGTCCTTATCTAGTGTGGGGAAATTGGTATCCTCTGCTGGTGAAATCCAATAGGATTGAGGTGGCTTTTTAAACTCCATAAATTCTTTATCCATAATAACCTCCAAATGTTTGTTGTCATTATTTTCCGCTAATAAAGGAAAAATATTCAACAATTCCATTTTGGATTTTTTCACCTAAAATACCTGTAGTTGTGTTAATTTAATAACTTATCAAATTGTGACCAGGGTCACTGCGTTAAAAAATTAAAGCGAATATAATTAAGTCAAAGTAAAATTTAATTTAGTATAAAACCTAAGTTAAGCATACATAGAAAGGATGATTTAAATGAAACAGTGGGAAGGTTTTGTTAAAGGAAATTGGAATGAAAATATAGATGTAAGAGATTTTATCATTAATAATTACACCCCTTATGCAGGGGATGAAGAATTCCTTAAGGAACCATCAATTAGAACTAAGAACCTTTGGGATAAGGCTGAGGAATTGATTGAATCTGAAATAATGAGTGGTCAAGTAGACATAGATACAACTAGGTTTTCAGGAATAAATGCTTATGAAGCGGGATATTTAGATAAGGAAAATGAGCTTATAGTAGGATATCAAACAGATGCTCCTCTCAAGAGAATAGTTAATCCTTATGGTGGTTATAGAATGGTTAAGGATAGTCTTGAAGCATATGGAGCAAAGATGGATGATGGTCTAGAAGAACACTTCAATAACTATAGAAAATCTCATAACCAAGGAGTTTTCGACGCTTATACAAATGAAATGAGAAGAGCAAGAAGTGTAGGGTTATTAACAGGCCTACCTGACGCCTATGGAAGAGGAAGAATTATAGGCGACTATAGAAGGATTGCTCTTTATGGAATAGATTTCTTGAAAAGCCAGAAGATGATTGATAAGGAAAATGCAAGAGGAAACGCAAGAGAGGATTTAATTAGACATAGAGAAGAGTTATCTGAGCAAATAAGGGCTCTTGATGAAATTAAGGAAATGGCTTTAACTTATGGAATTGATATTTCAAAGCCTGCAAAGAATGCCCAGGAAGCAATTCAATTCATATACTTTGGTTATCTGGCGGCTATAAAGGAAAACAACGGAGCAGCAATGTCCCTAGGTAGAAATACTACTTTTTTAGATATTTATCTAGAAAGGGATATAAAACTAGGACTAATAGATGAAGAAAGAGCTCAAGAGTTAATAGATCAATTTGTTATAAAGCTGAGAATGGTTAGACACTTAAGAACGCCTGATTATAATGAGTTATTTGCAGGAGATCCTAACTGGGTTACTGAATCTATAGGAGGCATGGGTCAAGATGGTAGAAGTCTAGTCACTAAGACATCCTTTAGATTCCTTCATACACTTACTAATCTAATGCCTGCACCTGAGCCAAATATGACAGTTCTTTGGTCCAATGATTTACCGGAAGCTTTCAAGTCGTATTGTTCAAAATTGAGTATAGAAACTGGCTCAATTCAATATGAGAATGATGACCTTATGAGACCTATATATGGTGATGACTATGCAATAGCTTGCTGTGTGTCTGCCATGAGACTTGGTAAGGATATGCAATTTTTTGGGGCTAGAGCAAATCTGGCAAAGGCATTACTTTATGCTATCAATGGCGGAGTTGATGAGCTTAAGAGAAATAAGGATGGTAGCTTAATAAAGGTAATAGATGGAATCGAGAAAATTGATGATGAAATACTGGATTATGATAAGGTAATGGAAAATTACATAAAGGTGATGGAATCACTGGCAAGTCTTTACGTAGATACCATGAATACAATCCATTATATGCATGATAAATACGCATACGAAAAGGGACAAATGGCCCTACATGATTCCCGTGTTCACAGATATATGGCCTTTGGTATAGCAGGTATATCCATAGTAGCAGATAGTTTGAGTGCTATTAAGTACGCTAAGGTAAAAGCAATTAGGGATGAAAATGGTCTAGCAATTGACTTTGAAATAGAAGGCGAATTCCCTCAATATGGTAATGATGATGATAGAGTAGATAATATTGCAGTAGATATAGTGAATAGATTTAGCCAAGAATTAAAGAAAACTCCAGCATATAGAAATGCTGAGCATACACTTTCAGTCCTAACCATTACATCAAATGTGGTTTATGGAAAGAAAACAGGATCGACACCAGATGGAAGGAAAAAGGGAGAGGCCTTCGCTCCGGGAGCCAATCCTATGCATGGACGTGATTCAAATGGAGCGCTAGCATCACTTAATTCAGTAGCAAAACTTCCTTATGAAAATACATGTCAAGATGGTATCTCAAATACCTTCTCAATAATACCAAATGCCTTAGGAAAGTCCTTAAGTGAGAGAATAGATAAACTTGTTGCCTTAATGGAAGGATACTTTGACCAAGGGGCATTCCATTTAAATGTAAATGTATTAAATAGAGAACTTTTAATAGATGCAATGGAAAACCCAGAAAAGTATCCAACATTAACAATTAGAGTATCTGGATATGCAGTTCATTTTAACAGATTAACCTTAGAACAGAAAAAGGAAGTAATAAGCAGAACATTCCACGCCAGTTAATTCAACAAGACCGCTGAAAAAGTCATCATATTAAATTGTCATCCCGAGCGTAGCCGAGGGATCTCCTCCTTTAAGTGTTGAGATGAGGAGATTTCTCCATTACGCTTACTCCAGTCGAAATGACATGCATAAGATGCTTTTCAGCCTCAATTCAGCTTCAGCCATCAAATTGCTTAGTAAAAGAAAGGTGATTAATATGTTAGGAAAACTTCATTCAATTGAAACTATGGGTTTAGTAGATGGGCCAGGAATTAGAAGTATATTCTTTTTACAGGGTTGTCCTTTAAGGTGTGCCTATTGTCATAATCCTGATAGTCAAAAAATGTTCTCAAACAAGGTTATATCTCCGGCTGAAGTATTAGAGACTGCAAAAAAATATAAATCCTATTATAAAAGATCCAATGGAGGTATAACCTTTTCTGGAGGAGAGCCCCTATTACAAGGTGAATTTGTGATGGAATCTTTTAAACTATTAAAGGAAAATGGATTTACTACATGTTTAGACACTTGTGGATTTGGAGATAAGAGATATTATAAGGAAATATTAAAATATACAGATACGCTAATATTGGATATTAAGTCTATAGATGATGATGGGTATAGAGACCTTACGGGTAAATCCATGAGCGGATTTTATAACTTCCTATCCTATATGAATGAATTTCAAGGTAAGCTTTGGATAAGACACGTCATGGTTCCGGGCTTAACTGATAATGAGGAAAGTATGTACAAATTGTTTGATAGAATTTCTCACCTTGGAGATAAAATAGGAAAAATAGAGATCCTGCCTTATCATACAATGGCATTGGATAAATATGATGACCTGGAACTAGACTATAGATTAAAGGGCATCCCTGAAATGGATCCAAATAAGGCTCAGGAATTTCAAGATTTTCTAATGAATCTATTGGATGAACATAAGAATAGGGTTAATAATAGAAAAGAGATTATATGAGTAAAGGTGTCTAGCCTTTTACTCATCTTGCAAAAAAAATCCTTGATGATATAATAATATTATTTTACAAGCCAGGGGTGATAATAATAAAAAAATGCAAGGAATGTAGTTTGTGTGGGAATAAAAGTTGTATTTGTAACATTCCTCTTCTATCTAGCCTAAGTGAAGAAGAGATGGATCTGGTTGCAGCTGGAGTCGAGTTTAAAGAGTATAAAAAAGGAGAGCTTATTTTTAAAACGGGCGATAAAGCCGATAGGTTGTATATAGTCTGTTCTGGCAGGATGAAGATATTTACCTATCAATTTGATGGAAGAGAACAAGTGTTATATGTGTATGCTCCAGGAGATTTTGTAGGAGCCCATAACCTGATCAAGGAAGATGAATATAGGTATAATGGAGAGGCGTTAGAGAAAACTACTATTTCTACAATAAATAAAACTGAATTTGATAAAATTTTAATTAAGAATCCAAAGATCACTTTAAAGATATTAGAGAAATCCTTTGAAAGAATTAGATGGGCGGAAAGTCTTATCCAAAGACTTACATCTTCTAGTGCGGATGCTAAGGTATCGGGCCTCTTGTTGAGTTTTATGGAAGGCTTTGGCAAGGTAACTCCGGAGGGTACAGTCCTAGACTTATCCATGAATAGAGAAGAAATGGGCAGCTTTGCAGGCTTGTCAAGGGAGACCATGACTAGGAAATTAAATCAATATAAGGAATTGGGCTATATAGATTTTTCTGGACCGAGAGTAATAATAGTAAAAAACAAAGAGGCCTTAGTAGAGCTATTGCTAAAATAGCTCTGTTTTTTTAAGAAAGGTTTTGCAAATAATGACTCTATTAAAACCATAAGTTGTCAGATAAGTGCAAGATATTATTGATGTTAATTCATTGGTCGCTTTGGGAAAGTGTTTGCTTTTGCTGCTTTAAAGAGACAATAGCATATAATTATGCCTCGGGCACTCAATTTCATTAAATCAGAGAAAACTTTGATATAACTGATTTCATTGAATTGTTTAGAAGTTGACATTCTTTCTTAAAAATATTTCAAAAATCTATTGACTTTGATATCCCTACATGCTATATTTAATAAATATTATAGCACTTGCAAGTTTGATTCAAAATAACAAAATGATGATGAAGACGTGAACTATTAAGAAATCTTGTACAGAGAGCTGACGTTGCTGAGAGTCAGTCGTGATTGAATAGGGATCCCTCACTTCGGAGTGTGTGGCTGAATAAAGTAGGTCATGACGGTAGACCCCGTTACAAGGTCATGGTTTTAAGGAAGTTTATTTCTAAGAACCTAATGAGATAATTATTGTGAGATAATTATGAGTAGAGTGGTGTCGCATATATGCCTCTACATGTTAAGCATGTAGAGGCTTTTTTAATACCCACCACCATATTCTCGGGCAATTATCATAAGTTCTTAAAGTATTAAAATTATAAATAATAAAAGGGGTGTTTTGTGTGAAAAGAAAATTTACGGTAATGTTATCTTTAGTATTGGTGTTAAGTTTATTAGCAGGATGTACATCAGGTGGTAATACTGATTCAAGCTCAAATGGTGGTAATACTGATTCAAGCTCAAATGGTGGAGACACAATCAAGATAGGAGTTAACTATGAGCTTTCAGGAGCAGTAGCAACTTATGGAACTAACTTAAATGATGGTGTTCAATTAGCATTTGAAGAAATCAATGCTGCAGGTGGCGTATTAGGTAAGCAATTTGAAGTAGTAGTAGCAGACAACAAATCAGAAGATACTGAAGCAGCTAACATATCAACAAGACTTGCTACAAGAGATAAAGTTATAGCTTTACTTGGACCAGCTACATCAGGAAATACAAAAGCAGCTTCTCCAGCTGCTAATCAAAATAAGATTCCATTGATTTCAGCTTCTGCTACAGCAGATGACGTTACAGTAGATGCAAACGGAAATGTAAGAGAGTATATTTTCAAAACATGTTTCTCTGATTCCTTCCAAGGAGTTATGATGGCAGAGTTTGCACTAGGAGATTTAGGAACTAAAAATGCAGCTGTATTAGGTGATACAACTAGTGACTATGCTGTTGGTCTTGGTAGAGCGTTCGAAGATACTTATACAGCTGGTGGTGGAACAATAATAAGCACAGAAGCATATGCAGCTGGAGATACAGATTTTAGAGCAGTATTAACTAATATCAAGGCAAAGAATCCAGATGTTCTTTATATTCCAGGATACTATGAAGAAGTAGGTCTTATAGTTAGACAGGCGAGAGAACTTGGTATTACAGTACCAGTACTTGGTGGAGATGGATATGAGTCACCTAAGTTAACTGAAATAGCTGGAAATGAAGCTTTAAATGATGTATATTATTCAAGTCACTATTCATCTAATGATACTGCTGAAAATGTAGTGGCATTCAATGAAGCATTCGAAGCAAAATATGGTAAGCAACCAGATGCATTCAACGCTTTAGGATA
Source organism: uncultured Tissierella sp. (assembly GCA_964590735.1). Classification (GTDB taxonomy): domain Bacteria; phylum Bacillota; class Clostridia; order Tissierellales; family Tissierellaceae; genus Tissierella_B. Next base: position 21,741 of record CAZPZN010000008.1, on the reverse strand, counting down.
TGATATGGTCTACTTCTTGAAAGATGCATTAGAGAGAGCTGGAGAAGCTAATTCTGAAACACTAAAAGCTGCTCTAGAAGCAACTGATGGATTTGCAGGCGTTACTGGTGTTCTTTCAATCGACGAGAATCACAACCCTGTTAAATCAGTTACAATTATTGAAATGGTAGATGGAAACCCAACATTCTTGAAAAAGTTGGATCCTAAGTAAAAATAGTTAGAATAATAATGTCTTTAGAGGGGTGACCCTCTAAAGACTTTGTTCAATAGAAAGGATTTTATAAGATGGAACAAATCATACAACAATTAATCAATGGCGTATCCTTGGGAAGTATTTATGCTTTAATAGCCTTAGGTTATACGATGGTATACGGTATATTAAGCTTAATAAACTTTGCGCATGGCGATATATATATGATAGGTGCATTTGTTGGATATGCATTAACGACCTTTCTAGGCTTAGGGTTTATACCTTCATTATTAATATCCATGGTGGCAACTAGTATACTTGGAATGGTAGTCGAGAAAATTGCATATAAACCAATGAGAAATTCTTCAAGAATTGCAATTCTAATAACTGCAATAAGTGTGTCCTTATTCTTACAATATACAATGGTTTATTTTGTAGGTCCTGAGACTAGAACATTCCCTCAAGTACTTGAAAGTCAGCGTTTGACATTATTTGATGGAAGCGTAATTCTAGACACTAAGAACATATATATATTAGTAATTACAGTTATATTGATGATAAGTTTACAGTTTGTAGTTAAAAAGACTAAGGTTGGTAAGGCTATGAGAGCTGTTGCTCTAGATAAAGATGCCGCAGAACTAATGGGTATTAATGTAAATAAGATTATATCTTATACATTTGCTATGGGTTCAGCTTTGGCAGGAGCTGCTGGAGTACTAGTTGGTGTTTATTATAATACAATCAATCCTCTTATGGGTGCTGGCCCTGGGTTAAAGGCCTTTGTAGCAGCAGTGCTTGGAGGTATTGGCTTAATACCTGGAGCAGTTTTTGGAGGGTTTTTCCTTGGTATAACGGAAACTTTAGTTAGTGCTTTTGGTGGTTCCATCTATAAGGATGCAGTAGCATTTGCAATCCTAATAGTAATACTTCTTGTTAAGCCTACTGGTCTGTTAGGGAAAAACTTAAAGGAAAAGGTATAGGAGGAGGCTTAAATGAAAGGTTTTAATAAGAAAAACATTATAACATTGGCTGTCTTAATAGCGGCTTATATAATTGGGCAAGTTTTAATCTCAAATGGAATTATTGACTCCTATATTCAGCTTAATATGACTCTTATAGGTATTAATATTATATTAGCAGTTTCACTTAACCTAATAACTGGTTTTACAGGTCAGTTTACCTTAGGTCATGCTGCTTTTATGGCGGTTGGTGCTTATGTATCTGCAATTTTCACAGCTAAGCTTGGACAACCGTTTATTGTTGCAATTATTGCATCAGGTATTGCTGCATCAATAGCTGGAATCATCATAGGAATTCCTACCCTAAGACTTAAGGGGGATTACCTTGCAATTGCTACACTAGGATTTGGAGAAATTGTAAGAATCCTTGCACTTAATATAGATTATATTGGTGGTGCTATAGGATTTAACGATATTCCACAATACACTAACTGGACCTGGATATTTATCATGGTGGTCGCAACAGTTTTATTGGTTCGTAACTTTATAAACTCATATCACGGAAGAGCGTGTATATCCATTAGAGAAAATGAAATAGCAGCAGAGGCAATGGGTATAAATACTACTTACTATAAAGTATTAGCCTTTGCAATTGGTGCTTTCTTTGCGGGTATAGCAGGAGCTTTATATGCAAACTACTTCTATTTCATAAAACCTGATTCCTTTGGATTTATGAAATCCATAGATATATTAGTAATAGTAGTATTTGGAGGGATGGGATCTATTACTGGTTCCATTGTAGGAGCTATTGTACTTTCAGTTATATCATCATTCCTACAAAGCATACCAGATTTAAGAATGGTAATATATGCAGTAATCTTATTCTTAATTATGGTTTATAGACCTACTGGATTAATGGGTAAGTCTGAGTTTAAATTCTTTAAGAAAGGGGTCAAAGGCAATGTCAGTTCTAAAGGTTAGTAACCTATCAAGAGCTTTCGGAGGTATAAAGGCAGTTACGGATGTAAGCTTAAATGTTGAAAAGGGCGAAATCATTGGGCTGATTGGACCCAATGGTGCAGGTAAAACCACCTTCTTTAACTTGTTAACAGGAATTTATACGCCTACTGAAGGTGAAATAGAGTATGATTTAAAATCCAAGGTAACATCTAAGGATTTTAAGCCACATAAGATGACAGGTTTCGGAGTAGCAAGAACATTCCAAAATATTAGGTTGTTCCAAAATATGACCGTTTTAGAGAACGTCCTTATAGGCTTCCATAATGGAATGAAATATAATGTTGCATCATCATTCTTCAGACTTCCTTCCTTTTTTAAGGAGGAAGAAGAAACTAGAGATAAGGCAATTAAACTATTAGAAAAATTCAATCTTCTAGATAATAAGGATGCCTTTGCAAGAAATCTTGCTTATGGAGACCAAAGGAGACTGGAAATTGCAAGAGCCTTAGCATCAGATCCTAAGCTATTGCTTCTAGATGAACCTGCTGCAGGTATGAATCCAAAGGAGACGGCTGAATTAACAGAACTAATCAAGTGGATTAGAGAAACATTTGACCTTACAATCATACTAATAGAGCACGATATGAGTCTAGTTATGAACATATGCGAAAGATTATTCGTATTCGACTATGGCCATCTTATAGCAAGTGGCCTTCCTGAAGAGATACAGAAAAATGAAAAAGTAATAAAGGCTTACTTAGGGGAGGAGGCAAATTAATGTTAGAATTAAAAAATCTAGATGTATATTATGGAGCAATTCACGCCCTTAAAAGCTTAAATGTTAAAATAAATCAAGGTGAGATAGTTACTCTAATTGGAGCAAATGGTGCAGGTAAGTCTACTACACTAAAGACCATCTCAGGATTGTTAAAACCAAGAAATGGTGAAGTAATCTTTGATGGCAAAAACATCAACAATCTAAGTGCACCTGACATAGTTAAGCAAGGTATCGTACACGTACCTGAAGGTAGAAGGATATTTTCAACTATGACAGTATTTGAGAACTTGGAAATGGGAGCATTTATAAAGAATAACAAAAGTGAAATCGCTGAGGATATTGAAAAGGCTTATAGTTACTTTCCTATTTTAAAGGAAAGACGCGAGCAGTTGGCTGGTACCTTATCAGGTGGAGAGCAACAGATGCTTGCCATAGCTAGAGGCTTGATGTCCAGGCCAAAACTTATACTCTTAGATGAACCTAGTATGGGTTTAGCGCCCATTATCGTAAATGAAATATTTAATATAATAAAGACCATAAACCAATCAGGAACTACAGTGCTCCTAGTTGAGCAAAATGCCAATATGGCATTAAAGATTGCTGATAGAGCTTATATCATTAGAACAGGTGAGATCGAGCTGGAAGGAAAGGCTAAAGACTTACTAAAAGATGAATCAGTAAGAAAGGCCTATTTAGAAGGCTAAAGAACAAAAGGAACCGACCCCTTTGTTCCTAATTGGAACAAAGGGGTCTCTATATTTGTCATTCTGCTAGGCTCAGGATGACAAAATTTTTATCTAAGGAGAATCTCAATTAGTTTAATTGTTTCCAAAACTATTAAAGGGGTATATACTAACTATTAGTATACAAACGATTGCACAAATGCGTGGAGGTATAAAAATGGGCAAGAGAGCTAGTGGGATTTTGATGCATATTTCTTCTTTGCCTGGTAAATATGGAATTGGTGATTTTGGTAGTGAAGCCTATAATTTTGTGGATTTTCTTTATAAAGCTAAGCAAAAATATTGGCAGATATTACCTTTAAATATTACAGGATTCGGGGATTCACCTTATCAAAGTGTTTCTGTATTTGCTGGCAACCCTTATTTCATAGATATTGATGAAATGATTAAAGAGGGATATTTAAACGAGGAAGATATAAAAGAGACTGATTTAGGTAATGATTCAACTTGTATTAATTATGAAAAGCTATATTTCAATAAAATGGCCCTACTTAGGAAAGCATATAATAATTCTAAGGATATACTTAATGATAATTTATTGGACTTCTATGATAAAGAAAAGTTATGGTTAAGGGATTTCGCCTTGTATATGGCCATAAAGAGTAAGAATAATAATATTTCATGGAATAGGTGGCCCAAGGAGTATAGAGTTTATAATTCTCAAGGGGTTATGGAATTTGAGAAAGATAATCTAAATGAAATCTTTTTTTGGGTTTTTACCCAGTACTATTTCTCGAGTCAATGGAATAGATTAAAGTCTTACGCGAATAAGCATAATATAAAAATTATAGGTGATTTACCAATTTATGTTGCAGAAGATAGTGCTGATTGTTGGTCAAATCCAAAAATTTTCAACCTTGATGATGACTTGATGCTCAAAACAGTGGCTGGTGTTCCACCAGATACCTTTTCTGATACCGGTCAGCTATGGGGAAATCCAATCTACGATTGGGATTATCTTGAGAAAAATGACTACCAATGGTGGATAAAAAGGATAGATTATGGGTTTAGGCTCTATGATACATTGAGAATAGACCATTTTAGAGGCTTTGATGCTTACTGGGAGGTTAAGGCTGGAGAAAAGACTGCTGTAAATGGTCAATGGAAGAAAGGGCCAGGGATGAAACTTTTTAACAAGATTAAGGAAAGACTTGGGGATTTAGATATAGTGGCTGAAGACTTAGGAGTTTATTCAGAAGGTCTAGGTAGGCTCCTAAAGGAAACGGGATTTCCAAATATGAAAGTCCTTCAATTTGCTTTTGATACACAGGGTGATAGTCATTTTATGCCTCATAATTATGATAAGAATTGTGTAGTATATATAGGAACCCACGATAATCATCCTGCAATGGCTTGGTTTGAAACTGCGCCCTTAAATGAATATGAATATGCAGTAGAATATTTGAAATTAGATGAAGAAGAGGGTCTTAATTGGGGCTTATTAAGAGGAGCTTGGAGCTCACCCGCTAATTTGGCCATTGGTCAAATTCAGGACTTCCTAGGACTTGGAGAAGAAAGCAGAATGAATGAACCTTCAACCTTAGGAAAAAATTGGACTTGGAGGGTATCTTCATCTCTATTGACCGATGATTTAGCAAAAAAGATTGCAAATTTAACATTTGTATATAGGAGGTAACAATTTGGAGTATAAGGATAGAATTAAAAATAGTATGAATAGATATGCATTGACTACCTTCGGGAAAAACCTGGAGGAGTGCAATATTAAAGAGAAGCATATGTCCCTATCTAAGGCAATTATGGAGGAGATAGTACCCCTATGGAGAAAATCGGAGGGGAAATTTGAAGGAAAGAAAAGAGCCTATTATTTATCCTCTGAATACTTAATGGGTAGGGCTTTGTCTAATAACTTAATAAATATGCAACTTAAGGAACTAACTGAAGACTTACTAGCTGAACTTGGAATCGACTATAACGATATTGAAGAGGCTGAGGAGGATGCAGCTTTAGGAAATGGTGGCCTTGGAAGATTAGCCGCATGTTTCTTAGATAGTGCAGCAACCCTTAACTATCCATTAACAGGATATGGAATTCGCTACTCCTTTGGGATTTTCAAGCAGGAGTTTAAAGATGGTTTTCAAGTTGAACTTGCTGATAATTGGCTTGAGTATGGAGATCCCTGGTCTATAAGAAAAGAGGATGAAAAAGTTAAGGTTTCTTTCTCAAGTGGGGATATATACGCAGTTCCATATGATACTCCAATTATAGGATATGGTCAAACCACCATCAATACTTTAAGGTTGTGGACTGCAGAGCCATTGGAAGTATTTGATTTCAAGGCTTTTAATGATCAAAACTATGACCTTGCTGTTAAAGATAAAAATGAAGCTGAAAATATTGGTAAGGTCCTCTATCCGAATGATTCTAATGACGAAGGTAAGCTATTAAGATTAAAGCAACAATATTTCTTTGTCTCAGCATCATTACAAGATATAGTAAGGACTTATAAGAAAAGCCATGATAATTTTGACGAATTTGCTAATTTGCACGCTATCCAGTTAAATGATACACACCCTGCAGTAGCTATCCCTGAGCTTATGAGGATTTTGACCCAATTGGAAAATTTAAGTTGGGAAAAGGCATGGAATATTGTTATTAATACCTTTGCTTATACAAATCATACTTTATTAGCAGAGGCTCTAGAACAATGGCCTGTTAGATTATACAAATCTCTCTTGCCAAATGTATTCGATATAATAGTTAGGATCAATAATCAATTAATAAGTGAGCTTGGAGAAAAGGGCATTTACAATGGAGAAGCATATCACTATGAAATAATACAACATGACCATATAAAAATGGCCTACCTATCTATATATGGGTCTAAGTCCATAAATGGTGTTGCCCAAATTCACTCAGATTTATTGAAGGAAAGAGAACTAAACCATTGGTACAAATTATATCCTGAAAGATTTAACAATAAGACTAATGGTATCACACAGAGGAGATGGCTTTTACAGTCAAATCCTGAGTTATCCAATCTATTGACTGAGTTACTAGGTTCGGATAGCTGGGTAAGGGATTTATCAAAGTTAAAAGGTCTAGAAAAATATGTAGATGATGAAAGTATACTAAATAGATTTTTAGATGTTAAACAAGAAAAAAAGGATCAGCTTGCTGAATATATTAAGAAGCATGATAACGTTGTTGTAGATTCTCATTCCATCTTCGATATGCAGATTAAAAGAATGCATGAATATAAGAGACAGCTTTTAAATGCTCTTCATATAATGGATCTATATTATAGACTAAAGGATAATCCTCAACTGGATATAGTAGCTAGAACTTTTATTTTCGGTGCTAAGGCAGCCCCTGGATATTTTAGGGCGAAGGCTGTTATCAAGTTTATTAACGATATATCAAAGCTAGTAAATAACGACCCGGATGTAAATCAAAAGATCAAGGTAGTATTTATAGCAAATTACAAGGTGTCCTATGCTGAAAGACTATTTCCTGCTGCTGATGTCTCAGAACAGTTATCTACTGCAGGAAAGGAAGCTAGTGGAACAGGCAATATGAAATTTATGCTAAATGGAGCACCTACTCTGGGAACCTATGATGGAGCAAATATTGAAATAGTTCAGGAGTCAGGTGAAGAAAATAACTTTATATTTGGACTTAGGGTAGAAGATATAGTCCAAATAGAAAAATCTTATAACCCTTATGAGGTATATAATTCAGTTCCGGGTCTTAGAAGAGCAGTTGATACACTTATTAATGGTACCTTTGATGATATGGGTAGTGGGGTTTATCAGGAGCTCTATGATTCATTGCTTAAGGGTGAACACTGGCATAGGGCTGATAACTATTTTATATTGAAGGATTTTGAAAGCTATAGAATAGCCCAAGAAGAAGTGGATAAGGCATATAAAGATAGACTAGGATGGGCTAAGAAATGCTGGATGAATATTGTAAATGCTGGTAAATTCAGTTCTGATAGGACTATCAAAGAATATGCTAGTGAAATTTGGGATATAGAATCGGTGGAGGGCTAAATTAGCCCCTACCTTTTAAATAATTACAAATTAATCTTGTTTTAACATCAGTAGATTAGAATCCTATTGGTGATATATAAAAAAATAATTGCAAACGTTAGCCAAAAATTGAAGAGGGGGATATTAATGAAAAAGAACTTATTTGTATCACTTTTATTAGTACTAGCACTTGTAGTAACAGCCTGTTCAGGTGGTGGAGAACCTACACCGGCACCGGCACCAACTGAAACTCCTGAAGCACCTGGTGAAACTCCAGCAGAAGGCATAGAGGCATCAATTTCAGTTCAAGTTGAATCTACTTGGCTAGAATATTATGAACAAGTAAAAGATAGGGTCCTAGAAGCAAATCCAGGTGCAACTATTGAGTTTATTGAAACTGGTTCATTTGATCATCTTGATGTACTAGACCAAACAGATGTAACAAATCCTGATATAGCTGATGTATTTGCTATACCTGTAGATAGAATATATGGACTATCCTTAAATGAAGCACTTGCTCCAATAGATGCAATATCTATGGCCAATGACCTTGGTGGCTTTGGTAACTATGATGAGGGACTAGGTGGAAACTTAAATATAGATGGTGACTATCTTGCCTTCCCTATGAATATCGAAACCCTTATTAACTTTGGAAACTCTGCAAATGCAGGTGGTAAGGGGATAGATTTAGGTAAAACTGTTGAATTTACAGAATTAAATTATGAAGATATGTTAGTTCCATTATTTGATGCTTGGTTTGGTGTATCCTTCACTAATGCTGGAGGTATTGAGCTATTGGGCAAGGATGACCAAGGGAATCTTTTCTCAGATTTAACTAAGGACTTCTCAGAACTTAATGAACAACAAAAAGCAGTGTTTACTGCCTTGTTCAACTATTGGAAAGCTCATAAAGATGCAGGCACATCCCTTTGGGATGCAGATGCTGCTTGGGGATATATGGATACTCAATTTACGTCAGGAGGAAATACTTCCATAAGACTTGAGGGTCCATGGTCAACAGGATCTTTGTCAAACCTAGCTAATGACGGAACTGATATAGAAATCCTTCCAATTAATCAAGTTACAGTAGCGGGCTATCCTCTTGCTCACTGGAAAGGTGGTTGGGGACTATCTGTAAATGCCCGTAATGAAGGCGATGCAGACAAGATGGCATTATCACAAGAATTTATTAAAGAAATTGTTAATCCTGAATATGCAGTTGATTTCTTTAAAGCCACAGGAAAGATATTGGAAAATATTGAAGCTGATGTATATTTAAATTCAGACCTATCTGATACAGATAAGTTGGTAATAGAAGCAGTGCTAGATTCATATGCAGAAGCGCCTTTACGTCCATTATTTACTGAATGGGGTTCAGTGTGGGATACATGGAAAAACGCCATGTTATCATGGTCAGCAGTCAATCCACAAACAGTAGAAGATGCGTATTCAGAAGTTCAAGCATCCTTTACAGCAATGATGGACAACTTCTAGAGTATTATGGATATGGGAATAGAGGCTTGCCTCTATTCCCTTTTTCTTGACCTACCAGCAAATTTGCTGGATTTGCAAATCCAAATTACACTTAAAGGTGGTGATAGTCTTGGCTGATTTCAATGAATACTTGTACGACCATATTGGTAACAGATATGATAGGAAAAATATATACCTTAAGGAAGTGTCTGAACTTCAAAAGAAGATTAGAGATGGGGGAGAAGGAAGCGGTGAGGCATCTCAAAAGCTTCAGAATTTAAAGAAGAATAAGAACAAGCATCTTTATAATATAAA
>CAZPZN010000008.1:0-12321 GCA_964590735.1 uncultured Tissierella sp. | reverse complement strand
AAACAATGAAAGATCATTCTTAAAAGCAATTGAAGCGAAGAGAAGGACTTATTTAGATAGCCTAAAGATAGGTAAGTCTCATAAATTAAATAAATTTAGATCACAGCTTTTTGTCAGTAAAACTATGTCTGGATTTTATAAGGAATTTAAGGACCTAAGCTATGATGCCCAGATGAAATACAAACAACATGAAGAATATAAAAAACACCTACCAGAAATTATCGAATTTATAGAGCTAGAACAAGCAGACTTAGAAAGAGCAAAAGAGGAAGCTAAGAAAATTGATAAATCCGTGGATGTCCAAGCAAGCAAGGAATTTATTGAATTTAAAGAAAAGGAAAAAAAGATACTTAATAAAGAGATAGATAAGCTTAAAAGGATGAAAGCAGAAGGAGCTATCTCTAAAAAGGCTAAGAAAAATGCAGTTATTCAACTTAAGCAAAAATATAAGAAATCCTTAGAGTTAAAAAGGATGGAAGCTCCATCCAAGGCTAATAAGGAATATATAAGCTCAAAGACTTTTGAGATAAAGCATCTAGTAAAGACAAAAGAGAAAGTCCTAAATGCGGAAATATCTGAGATAAGAAGAAAAACACCTGTTGAAATAAATAAGTCAATGCCTATAATGACATATTTAACAGCACTTCTTCCAGGCCTAGGACAAATTTTAAATAAACAATATATAAAGGGAGGATTATTTTTATTAGTATCTTTCTTCACCTACTTGATTGCATTTCCCTATGCAATATTGGGAAAAGGCAATTTTCAAGGCCAAGGAATTAAAGGTCTAATTACTTTGGCGGAAGGTGGTGCCAGGATAGATAAGTCTCTAATCTATATGATAGAGGGAGTAGTAGGAGTAATATTGCTATTAGCTGCTTTGATCCTTATGATAGCTTCCTTCAAGGATGTATATAAGGTGGAGAAAAATAATATTAAGGGAATAAGGCCTAATAGATGGTTTGAAACTAAGGAAAATCTATCTCAAGAGGGCTTTCCTTATCTAGTGTCATTACCTGCACTACTATTGATATTATTTGTAATAATAGTGCCTGTAACTACGACCTTTTTACTATCCATGACCAATATGGATCCAAATCATCAATCAAAGTTCCAATGGGTATTCTTAGAAAATTATAAACGGATAGCCTTGGGCGAAGGTCTGGCAGGATCAGTCTTCTGGTTAATCTTTGTTTGGACCATAATATGGACCATATTAGCCACATCCCTAGCCATATTTATAGGATTTGGTCTAGCTCTATTGGTCAATAATCCTAGGGTTAAAGCTAAGGGCTTTTTTAGGACTGTTTATATTCTTCCTTGGGCTGTACCAGCTTTTATAACCATTATGTTCTTTAGCATAATGTTGGCTCCTAATGGAGGTATTACAGATATCTTAGTAAATCTATTTGGACAAAGAATAGAGGTAAAGAATGATCCTCTTTTAACTAGGATAGGACTAATTATGATTCAAGGATGGCTTGGATCTGCCTACATCTTCTTGCTCTCCACGGGAGTACTCCAATCTATACCTGGAGATTTATATGAAGCAGCTGATATAGATGGTGCTAGCTCATGGCAAAAATTGAGGAAGATAACTGTACCAATGGTATTATTTCAAATTTCCCCACTCTTGGTGACCCAGTATACATTTAACTTCAATAATTTCTCTGTAATATTTTTGTTCAACGAAGGTGGACCCTTCAATCCAAATAAGTTTGGCAACCTTGCTGGATCATCGGATATACTCATTTCATATATCTACAAACTTACTATGGACAATAAATACCAAGCGATCGGTGCAGCCATTACTATATTCATATCCTTAGCTTTAATGGTGTTTGCATATTTAGGCTTTAGGAACTCAAAGGGATTTAAGGAGGAGAAGCTATGAGACTTTTAGGAAGAAAAGAAAAATTATATCTATCGGATAAACCTCCTTTAACACCTATTGCATTAGTAGGCCTAATATTTACCTATATAATCCTGTTCTCATGGGTTGTTGTAATTATATGGCCCCTAGTTCAAATGGTTATAACTTCTTTTAATGGCAAGCAGGAGCAGTATTTAATAGTAAATAGCATTTTTGAATTCTCTGTAGAGCATTTCGAATATCTTTTTAAGGAAACCCTATATCTAACCTGGGTAAAAAACACCATTGTAATTGCCATAGCTACTACTTTATTAACCCTATTTGTAGTATCTTTTACAGGCTATGCCTATTCAAGATATAGATTTAAGGGTAAGAGGATCTCTCTTATGGCTATAATGCTACTTCAAACTATACCTACCTTTGCAGGGATAACTGCTTATTTTACCATTCACTCCATCTTATCATCTATAGTACCTCAGTTTACCAGACAGATGATGCTAGTCCTAATCTATGCTGGAGGAGGAATAGCATCAAACACCTTTATTCTTAAGGGCTATATAGACTCTATTTCAAGGGAGCTTGATGATGCTGCAAAGATAGATGGGTGTTCAAACATGGATGTATATAGGCTAATTATGATGCCAATAGCAAAACCTATGCTTACCATAATAGCACTATGGTCCTTTATAGGTCCATTTATGGATTATATGATGGCAAAGGTCTTGTTAACTAATCCAAAGGATTATACCCTTGCTACAGGGCTTTTTACTCTTATAAGTGACTTTAGAACAATGAATCAACCGGCATTTGCAGCAGGCGGACTTATGACTGCAATACCTATAGTTATCCTCTTTATAGTTTTACAAAAGCAACTTGTATCAGGATTAACTAGTGGTTCAGTGAAAGGATAGGGTGGTGGAATATGAAAGTAATAATGAAAAACATTGGGAAAAAGTATGAAGGCAGGGAACATTTCACCCTGAGGAATATTAATCTAGAAATAGAGGAGAAGGACTTCTGTGTTATATTAGGACCTTCAGGCTGTGGTAAGACTACTCTTCTAAGGATGATAGCGGGTTTAAACTCCATAACGGAAGGAGACCTTTACTTTAATGATAGAAGGGTCAATACAGTAGCACCTAAGGACAGGGATATAGCCATGGTTTTCCAATCTTATGCCCTTTATCCCCATATGACCGTATATGACAATATGGCATTTTCTCTCTCTATGAGGAAGGAGAGAAAACAGGTAATTGATCAAAGGGTTAGGGAAGCAGCAGACCTATTAAAAATAGAAGATTACCTATATTCAAAACCAGCAGATATATCAGGGGGCCAGAGACAAAGGGTTGCCCTTGGGAGGGCAATAGTTAGGAAACCTAAGGTATTCCTAATGGATGAACCCCTATCCAATTTAGACGCTAAGCTAAGGGAGCATATGAGGGTTGAACTGGTTAGAATTCATAATCAGCTTGGGACCACATCCATCTATGTGACCCATGATCAAACAGAAGCTATGACCATGGCGACGAAGATTGTTTTAATGGATGAAGGCAAGATTCAACAAGCTGGAAAACCGGATGAGTTCTACAATAAGCCTGCTAATATATTTGTTGCAAAGTTCATTGGGTCCCCATCAATGAATATCATAGATGGTGTGATTATGGGTGGCAAATTCATTTCTGATAATGAAATTATTAAAGTAAGCCCATCCTTAGAAGACAAAAAATCCCTTGAAGTCTATGAAGGGGAAAAAGTCTCAATAGGGATAAGACCTGAAAGGATTGAAGGGGCAGGAGATTCTCAAGACTCCTTTGAATGTACCTTAGATGTGGTGGAGAGTCTTGGTAAAGAAAAGATTATATATGGCAAACTAAAGGATGGAAAAGATATAACAATATCCACCCCCGGACATTTTGACTATAATGCAGACGAAGTTCATTCTTTTAAATTTAATAATAATGCAATACACTACTTTGAAAAAGACTCAGGGATCAGAATTAATTAATAGGACGTGAGGTTTTGATAAAGAAAGGCACGGCAACTATAAAAGATGTAGCAGAAAGGGCGAGAGTCTCTCCTTCTACTGTTTCTAGGGTCATATCCAACTCTCCTAGGATAAGTAATAAAACAAAGGAGAAGATTCATGCCATAATGGATGAAATGGGTTACTATCCCAATGCCATCGCTAGGTCCTTAGCAAAGAACAGAACTGGAACCATTGGGGTAATACTTCCTACTACTTCAGAAGATGTATTTTTAAACCCCTTTTTTCCTGAAGCCCTAAGGGGAATTACAAAAGCGGCAGCTAGTGTAGAACTAGATATATTGATCTCTACTAATTTGGATAAAAAGGGTGAGCTTAAGGTAATTGAAAACTTTATTAGAAGTTCAAAGGTGGATGGAATTATATTAATGAGCAATAAGCTGGATGATGAATGTATTGAATATCTTTATAGCATAGACTTTCCCTTTTCTCTGATTGGTACTCCCAACACTCACATGGAAAAGATTAATCATGTAGATAATGACAACTTACTAGCGGCTTTCGAGCTAACAAAACATATGATATCCATAGGTAGAAAAAGAATTGCAATGATAGCTGGTGAGGAAAGCCTTATAATGACACAGAAAAGGATACAGGGATATAAGAAAGCCCTTGAAGAAGAGGGATTAGTATTCGACGAATCATTAATTTTTATGGGAAGCTTTGATGAAAAGACTGGTAGAGAATATGGTAAAACAATAGCTAGTATGAAAGATATGCCCGATGGAATTATAGTAACGGATGACTTAGTAGCATATGGTGCTCTTAGAAGTATTGAAGAGCTAGGAATCAAAGTGCCGGCTGATATTGCAATGGCAAGTTTCAACAACAGCATACTATCCCAATATGCTAATGTCCCCCTTACATCGGTGGACATAAATTCTGCAGAACTTGGGAGTAAAGCTATAGAGCTTCTAGTAGATGCAATAGATAAAGGCGTAAGAGGAAGAAGGATAATAACTCCTTATACTATTTATATGAGGAAATCTACTCAGAACAATGCATAATTCACAATGCACATTGTGAAATGATTAGGGTCAAGCTAAAGAGTCGAAACCCGAGATCCCTCACTTCATTCGGGATGACAATTTTTGTATATCTAAGCGATGTATACAAAAATCAAAACTGTTTTTGATGTAAAAGCTCAAAAACCCATTGAATATCTGAACAATTCAAGGGTTAGACTTAGAATCTTGTTGAATATACGGGGAAATAGTGTTATTATCTAAATAGTGACGTTGGGATTCCCTGTATTTTCAATGTCTTTATAATTATTAATATCACAATTTTTTAAAATCAGATTAAAATGGGGGATATTATGGATTTAGCTGTTATAGAAAATAACTTAGAGAAGATTGATTCAGTTGTTTCCAGTAAAATTATTACTAACGAAGATAATGAAATTGATGAAATACATATCGTTTCAAACGATACAAGAGGAGCTAAGCAAATAGCTCGAGATATTCAATCGGTTCTTGTAGCAACCTATAATATTCCCGTAGATTATAAAAAAATAAGCATAGCACAAATTGCGGACAAGTCCTTAAAAAAAGCAGAACACAGGTTAAAATTAGAAGGGATTTCCAGCGATATTCTAGGTACAAAGGCAGCAATAAAAGTAAGTATAAGCAATACAGGCAATGTTTATGAAAATACCATTTCTGGAATAAATACTCTTAGAAATAAGGAAAGAATGCTAATAGATGTAACCTTAAAGACAATTGAAGAAGCATGTGATTGTAAAGATATCTTCATTTTTGAAGATATTAGGACTATTCCTGTATCTAATGATAAGGTTATCCTTGTGATTATCATGGGAATAATTGACGGTATTGAGCAAAGGTTATGTGGATCCTGCTTAGTAAATAACTCCTATGAAGTTGCTGTAGTAAAAGCAACATTAGACGCAATAAATCGTGTAATAACTAAATAAATGGCAACATTGCCGGCTAATTGTACATTTTTTTCTTAGCGAAGCGAATATAGCATGCTGCACTAGCGGACAGCAGAGTACTTCCAAAAGGGGGCTATATTCGATGAGAAAAATAACTATGGTATTAACAAGCTTACTTGCTTTATTATTAGCAGCAGGCGCTAACTGGTCTCTGGTATAACATATTTGAATTAGCCGGCATTAATTATAACGAGGTTATGATGTCCCCCGCTTCTTTAAGTGGCCGGGTTCCTTGTTCCTCAGCAGGTGGTGTGTCTTAATCACCCACTTCGTTGCAATGGTGTGAAGTAATTGCTATGCAATTACCTCCGATATTTAAATAATAATATTATTAGCTTCGTTTTAGTGTATGGTGAAATTGTTCTATGTACCTAAAGGAGTATTGATATGCATCTAAATAATAAGATGAAAATTTATATATGTTTTTTATCATTAGTGGCAGCAACTTTATATGGGTATTTGATTTTAAATTTTCAAATTCTAGACCTAAAGTTTATTGCATTTTGGACCATATTATCTATAGTAGTTGAATCATTATTGATATTATTACCTAATAACAATGTGGGTATATCAGTAGGTTATGCAATTAATATTGCTACAGTTATTGTAGGAGGACCTTTGGTTGCAACAACTGCTTCAGCTTTAGGTTTTCTCTTAAGATGCCCTAAAATAGACGGTAGAGGATACGTTCATGCACTAAATACCCCAATTTATAAGGTTATTTATAATATATCACAAAGCATAATAGTAACTTTCATAATATCTATGGTTTATTTATTAGCAGGAGGAAGTATAGGGGAATTTAGTTTACTCCCAACTATCTTTATATTGTTATTAGGAATTATTTTAAATACTACTATTATATCTGCTTTCTTAACCCTTGCTACTAATCAGAAATTTTATGGAGTTTGGATAACTAACGTAAGAGGAATGTTTGCCAGTGCAGTAGCCGTAGGTACCATGGGAATCATTATAGCTCTAGCATATATAGGCTATGGTTATGGAGCGGTTATTCTATTCTTAGGTCCATTACTTTTAGCTAGGTTCTCATTTAAGCTCTACGTAGAGATGAGAAACGTATATCTGTCTACCATCCAGGCACTAAATAAGTCCCTAGAGGCAAAAGACCCCTATACTAGTGGACATGCTAATAGGGTAGAAAAATTTGCAATAGAATTAGCGGAATACGCCAATCTACCATTTGATAAGGTTCAAGATATTAAGACTGCTGCTGTTCTTCATGATATAGGTAAGATAGGTATTAATGATGAAATACTAAACAAATCCACCAGACTGACCCAAGTGGAATTTCAACAAATAATGAAGCATCCAACTATTGGTGCTGAAATAATAAGCAAGGTGGATTTCTTGAAGAATATTACTGGAATAATAAAACATCACCACGAAAAATATGATGGCACTGGATATCCTGATGGCCTAAAAGGTGAAGAAATCCCTATAGAAGCATGTATCCTTACAATAGCAGATTCTTACGATGCAATGATTACTGATAGACCATATAGAAAGGCGTTAAGCCAAGAGGAAGCTCTCGAAGAGATAGAGAAAAACTCAGGAACCCAATTTCATCCTCTTCTTGCAGAAAAGTTTGTTGAACTTATAAAACACCAAGGAGTGTAAATATGTTTTTTGAACCGGCTGTTCTATCTGCTATAATTGTCAAATTAAGAGGTGGGCGTTTCAGGAATTTAGAAAATGTCTATACCAAAGGATGGTATCTATTAATTATTTCTGCATTAGTTCAATTCTCCTTATCCTTAGGTAAGAAGATGGATATAAGATTTGCAAATAAAATTCTCGGTGACTATCTTATATATGTAATTGTATTTACTTACTTTCTTATGATGGTAGCAGTGATACTTAATATTGAGAAAAACTATATGAAGTTACTATTTATAGGCTTAAGTCTAAACCTTATAGTAATAGCTGCTAACGATGGAAAGATGCCAGTATCCCTTAATGGAATAGAAGGAATTAGAGAGGGAATTAATAATGAAATTTCCTTACCTGAAAGAGACTTTGATATAAAACATGAAGCTGTAGATAAGGATACAAAGTTGGTCTATTTAGCTGACATTATCTTAATTCCAGAACCATATCCCTTGGCAAAGATATTGAGCATAGGAGATATATTCCTTATACTAGGTGCCTTTCAATTCTTTCAAGAAGAAATGGTTGTAGATAAAAAGAAATATAGGTCCCAGAATACTTATTAAGGATTCTGGGATTGATTTTTTGGGAAGACTATATTAATAGAATCAAAATCTATGGTAAAATGAACTAACAATATTTTATAACCAGGTGAAGATATCACCCACCTGATGAAACTACTAAGTGACCAACACCAAATCAAAGATTTGTTGCGCAGTTACTCTTGATATTTAAAGCTTGTTAAAGAAAGGTGGAGCTTTATGAAATTAGAAAAATTATTGGAAGTACTAGAGATTAAAGAAAAGATAAATGAGAAAGATGATATTGAAATTAAGGGAATTGCATATCATTCAGCAAGAGTTAAAGAGGGTTTTATATATGTGGCTATTAAAGGATATATAACCGATGGGCATAAATATATAAAGGAAGCAGAAAAAAATGGTGCAGTGGCAGTAATTGTAGAAGACTTCTCCGATGAATGCCAGGTCTCACAATACAAGGTATTAAACTCTAGAGAAAGTCTGTCCCAAATCAGTGCAGCTTACTATGATTATCCATCAAAGGATATGACAGTAATAGGCGTTACAGCAACTAATGGAAAAACAACCACAACATATATGTTAAATCAAATCTATGAAGAGGCAGGCTTTACTACTGGATTAGTTGGGTCTGTAATGAACAAGATAGGAGAACACTTCGTTCCATCAGAACTTACAACTCCTGAAAGCCTTGATTTACAAGTACTATTTAAGGACATGAGAAAAGAAAATATCCACAAAGCTCTTATGGAAGTTTCTTCATCTGCATTGGAGCTTTATAGAGTAAATGATGTGGATTATGATATAGTATCTTTTAACAATTTCTCCAGGGAGCATATAGACCAGCACGGATCCTTTGAAAAATATTGGGAAGTTAAGTCTAGTCTTGTAAAAAAGGCAAAGAAGGATAGCTATGCCCTATTAAATATAGATGATGAACATATTAGAACCCTAGTAAATGAAACAAAAGCCCATGTAATAACATATTCAGCTAAGAGTGATGAAGCTATGATCTATGCCAAAGATATAGTGCTTGAAAAGGGAAGACCTAGCTTTACACTAGTGGTTAAGGAAGATATAAAGGCATTTGATCATTTAATTAAAAGAGGAGAATTCAAGATAGGCCTTGGGATTCCTGGACTTCATTCTATGGAAAATGCCATGGTGGCAACAGTTATTTCCCTTACAGATGGTATTGATATAGCTATTATCCAAAAGGCTTTAAAAGAATTCGGTGGTGTTGAAAGAAGATTTGAATATATATACGAACGAGATTTTCTTATAATTGACGACCACTTCGCAAATTTAAAAAATATAAACGTTAGTCTTGAGACCCTTAGCAAGATTCATTGTAATAAGCTCCATTTAATATATGCCATTAGAGGAAATAGGGGAGTTACAGTCAATAGGGAGAATGCAGAAGCTTTAGTTTCCTGGAAGGATAGATTGGGTATTAGTGAGATAGTCGGCACTAAAAGTATTGGAAGTGTAACATCTAAGGACCAGGTATCCCTTGAGGAAGAGAAGGTATTTATTGAAATTATAAAAGCTGCAGGAATCAAACTCACCATATATGATAAACTTGAAGATGCTATTAATCATACACTTAAGGAAACTAAGGAGAATGATATAGTATTTCTTGCAGGGTGTCAGGGAATGGATAAGGGAGCGAAAATTGCTTTAGAATATATATCTAATTTAAGACCTGATATAAAATTAGAGGACTTATATAGGCCTTTAGTATCAAGAGCCAATAATTAGAATTCTAATAGCAAAAAATGTATTTTCCCATTGCTTAATATATGATAAACTAATATAGTAGAAAACTTATTGAGGAGGCGCAAAATTTGAACCTTAAGTCTAAAATTAGAGAAATAGAAGATTTTCCTATAGAAGGGGTAAGCTTTAAAGATATTACTACTCTTACTAAGGATAGGGACGCATTCCAAGAAGCAGTTAATTTGATTATCGAGGATTTAAAGGACATGGATGTTGATTATATCGTAGGACCTGAAGCCAGAGGATTTCTTTTTGGTGCTGCAGTTGCTTATGGCTTAGGAATTGGTTTTATTCCTATAAGAAAGCCAGGAAAACTACCAGCCCCAACAGCAAGTTTCGAGTATAAACTGGAATATGGCAAGAATACACTGGAAATCCACAAGGATGCTATTTCTAAGGGAGATAAAGTTGCTATAGTAGATGATCTTCTTGCTACTGCTGGAACCGTTGCAGCAGCTGCATCTCTAATCGAGTCCCTTGGTGGAGAAGTAATAGCCATGGAATTCATAATTGAGTTAGAAGAGTTAGGTGGTAGAGATAGACTTAAAAATTATCATACCAATTCACTGGTTAAATATTAAACGTCGGCTATCCGACGTTTTTAATTTTTGTATACCAAAAATTATTCATAACATAGAAATATATAGAGGGATAATTAAAAGAAAGCGCCAGAGCCAATAGGCTGACGAGGGTTGGAGTTATCGAAAATTCGGCGGATGCTCCAAGGGCTTCACAGTCCAAGATCCTAACAAAACCTAGAAGGAATTCTAGAACAAAAATAGGTTCATGTGATATCTCTCTCTAAATAAAAATAGAGGAGGATTAGTATGTGTGGTATTGTTGGTTATATTGGTAAAAAGGAAGCAGGAGAAATAATATTAGAAGGGTTAGAAAAGCTGGAATATAGAGGATATGATTCCGCTGGTCTAGCAATAATCAGAGGAAACAAACTTGAATATTCTAAGTGTAAGGGGAGATTAATTAACTTAAAGGAAAACTTAAGTCATAAAGCTCTAAATGGAAGCCTAGGTATAGGTCATACAAGATGGGCTACCCACGGAATTCCCTCTGATGAAAACTCCCATCCTCATACTAACAATGATGAAAATTTTGCAGTAGTTCATAATGGAATAATTGAAAACTACTTGGATTTAAAAAAGGAATTGATTGCTAAAGGATATTCTTTTAAATCTGAAACTGATACAGAGGTAATTGCCCACCTAATTGATTTTTATTATGATGGTGATTTCTTATCTGCTGTAAATAAGGCTGTATCAAGGTTAAAGGGTGCATATTCTCTAGGGATTCTTTCTAGTTTACATCCAGATGAGTTTATTGCTGTTAGATTTGAAAGTCCATTAATATTAGGTATAGGGGATGGAGAGCTCTTTGTGGCATCGGATATTCCTGCTATTCTTAATAGAACTAGAAAGGTAATATATCTAGAAAATAATGATGTGGCAAGATTAACTAGGGATTCGTATACTATCTACAATGGTAATAAAGTAGTTGATAGAGAAATACAAATCATAGAATGGGATGTAGAAGCTGCTTCTAAAGATGGATATGAACATTTTATGTTAAAAGAAATTCATCAACAGCCTCAGGCAATTAGGGATACCTTATTGAGAAGGCTTGACCATAAGGGAGAAATATTCTTAGAGAATTTAAATATAAGTAAGGAAGAGTTAGAAAAAATCAATAAAATATATATAGTAGGTTGTGGAACTGCATATCATGCAGGCCTTGTAGGCAAAAATCTATTGGAGCAATTTTTAAGGGTTGGAGTCATAGCGGATATTGCATCTGAGTTTCGATACAATGAGAACTTCATAGATGAAAACACTTTAGTTATAATAGTAAGCCAATCAGGAGAAACAGCAGATAGTCTAGCAGCCTTAAGAGAGGCAAAATCTAAAGGAGCAAGGATTTTGGCCATTACTAATGTGGTTGGAAGCTCTGTAGCTAGAGAGTCTCATGATATCTTTTACACTTGGGCAGGACCTGAAATAGCAGTGGCTTCTACAAAGGCTTATACAACCCAACTAGTAGCTTTCTATATAATAAGTCTATATTTAGCTAAGCTAAAGGGCACCATTGAGGAAGATTTATATAAGGAAACTCTTATTGAGTTAAGGTCTTTACCTGACAAGGTTGAAAAGGCCATAGTGTCAGGCCAAGTAATTGCAAGACAATTAGCTGAGAAGATAAAAGATAAGCAATCCTTATTCTATATAGGAAGGGGATTGGACTATTACACTGCCTTGGAAGCCGCTTTAAAGCTTAAGGAGATTTCATATATACATGCAGAGGCCTTTGCTGCAGGAGAGTTAAAACATGGGACCATTGCCCTTATTGAAGAGGACACTCCAGTAATTGCTTTTGCAAGTCAACAACATCTATACGATAAAACTATATCCAATATAAAATCAGTCAAGGCTAGAGGAGCTTTTGTTGTTGG
>CAZPZN010000007.1:32974-34297 GCA_964590735.1 uncultured Tissierella sp. | reverse complement strand
CCCTACAACCCCTATTTTTATAATATAGGAAAGTAGAACTTTCCTATATTATATAATAAATGATGCAGTGATTTTAAATCACTGCATCATTCTTTTTTTGTCTTGATTTTAAAAATAAAAAACCAATATTTTACTATAATAACTGCTACAATAAATAGTTTCAAGTAAATATTCTCTAATTTTATTAATGGAAAAAGAAGCATCATATCGGAAATAAACATAAGCTTTGCTTTTCGTTTAAATGTCATAGATCCATCTCTAACATAATCTTCTGCATAATCCTTGTAAATTTTGGTTTCTCTTAACCACTTGTCAAATTTATCTGAGCTTCTCATAAAACAAATAGAAGCCAAGATTAAAAAAGGTGTTGTAGGTAGTACAGGAATTAGGACTCCTACCATTCCAATGCCTGTAAATAATAGTCCTACTACTATTAATAAAATATTTATAAGCTTCATAATTACCTCCCAATACGGATTCTATGCTATTATACCCCTTTGTTCAAGGATTAAATCCAATCAATTAAAGTTCATTATCAAATTAGTTTATCAATGCTTAAATGAAGAATTTATTGGGTAGATAGTCAATAATCATAATATGAAGGGAGATAATATATGGACGATAAGAAAAAATTAACCACGGTAACCGGTGCACCGGTACCTAATAATCAAGACTCCATGACAGCAGGCCCTAGAGGCCCAATGATGTTACAAGATGTATGGTTTCTAGAGAAATTAGCTCATTTTGATAGAGAGGTTATACCTGAAAGAAGAATGCATGCTAAGGGCTCAGGTGCATTTGGGAAATTCACAGTAACTCATGATATTACTAAGTATACTAAGGCTAAAATATTCTCAGAAATCGGAAAGGAAACAGAAGCATTTGTAAGGTTTTCTACTGTAGCTGGAGAAAGAGGAGCAGCTGATGCTGAAAGAGATATCAGAGGCTTTGCAATGAAATACTATACTGAAGAAGGAAACTGGGATTTAGTTGGAAACAACACCCCTGTATTCTTCTTTAGAGATCCTTTGAAGTTCCCTGATCTTAACCATGCTGTTAAGAGAGACCCTCGTACAAATATGAGGAGTGCAACAAATAACTGGGACTTCTGGTCATCCCTCCCTGAGGCACTACATCAAGTAACTATTACTATGAGTGATAGAGGTATACCTAAGTCCTATAGAAATATGCACGGTTTCTCATCACATGCTTTCAGCTTTATCAATAATGAAAATGAAAGAGTATGGGTTAAATTCCACTTTGTAAGTCAACAAGGTATAAAAAACCTAACAGATCAAGAAGCAGAAAAAGGATGGCGAAATG
>CAZPZN010000007.1:32703-32964 GCA_964590735.1 uncultured Tissierella sp. | reverse complement strand
AGCTAATGACAGAGAGAGTCATCAAAGGGACCTTTATGAAGCCATTGAAAGAGGGGACTTCCCAAAATGGACCATGTATGTTCAAATTATGACTGAAGAACAAGCTAATACCATGCCTTATAATCCTTTTGATTTAACCAAAGTATGGTATAAGAGTGAATTCCCCTTGATTGAAGTTGGGGTATTAGAGCTAAATAAAAACCCTGATAACTATTTCCAAGATGTTGAGCAAGCTGCTTTTAATCCTGCAAGTATAGTTCC
>CAZPZN010000007.1:0-32693 GCA_964590735.1 uncultured Tissierella sp. | reverse complement strand
ATGGTGATGCTCAAAGATACAGACTTGGTGTAAATCATCATCAAATTCCTGTAAATTCACCTAAAGGGGCAAAGTATGTAAACAGCTACCATAGGGATGGACAAATGAGGGTTGATGGCAATCAAGGCTCAAAATTACATTATGAACCAAATAGCTTTGGTCAGTGGCAAGAACAACCTGAGTATGAGGACCCTAAACAAGCTGCTCTTGGTGATATAATGCGTTATGATTTCAGAGTAGATGATGACGACTATTATACTCAACCTGGAAAGCTATTTAGGCTGATGACTCCAGAACAACAGCAAGTACTATTTGATAACACTGCTAGAAATATGGATGGTGTTCCAGAGTTTATTAAGATGAGACATATTGATAATTGTCTAAAAGCTGATCCTGCATACGGTGAAGGAGTAGCAAAAGCAATGGGTATTAACTTAGCAATGAATAAAGAGTACTAGAAGAAAAAAGGCTGAAGATCTTAACTGATCTTCAGCCTTTTTATTAGAAATAGAAATAGCCTGAGGGGGGCTAGACTATTACCTAACTATGGTAAATTCTATTTCTAGATTTTGTTCTTGAGTATTTCTTATTATACTTATATTTGCCTTATCATTTTGTTTGTAATTAATAAGTGTTCTCTTTAGTTCACTCATATTGTTTACTTCTATATCATCTATCTTGGTGATTATATCTCCACTTTGAAGACCAGCTATTTCAGCTGGTGAGCCAGCTTGAACTTCAACTACTACTACACCATCATCAGTTGACAACTCAACTCCAAGTCTACTTTGGTACTCTTCGGATGCAACTCCTGTAATCCCCATAAATACAACCTTGTAAGTTCCGCTTTCAATAACTTGACTAGCTATGACCTTGACTTCATTTATTGGAATTGCAAAGCCTAAGCCCTCTCCTGATGAAATCTTTGCTGTATTTATTCCTATTACTTGCCCCTTACCATTTAGTAGTGGTCCACCACTATTTCCTGGGTTTATGGATGCATCTGTTTGAATAAGGTTGTCAATTACTACCCTGTTTTCAACAGTAACTGATCTATTAAGACCTGAAATAATACCTGAGGTAACTGTTCTTTCAAACTCTAATCCAAGGGGATTACCGATCGCTATGGCTATTTCTCCTACCTCTAAATCATCAGAATCACCTAATTCCGCTACGGGTAGATTATTTACATTAACCTTTACTATGGCTAAATCAAGGGATACATCATTCCATAAGACACTGCCAATAACATGCTCTCCATTTTCAAACAATACGGTTATCTCTTTAGCATTTCCATCCGCTATTACATGGGAATTAGTCAATATATATCCATTGCTATCTATAATAACCCCTGATCCTACACCACTTACATCTCGTGAATCAAATGGCCATACATTCTGAGTTTCTACAGTAGTTATCCCTACTACCGAGCTCATGGACTTCTTGGCTACAGCTGTTACAGTGGATAATTCATCATTTGTATTAATAACAATTGCATCTGCTTGATATGATGAACTAGCTGGAGAAATCCCTGCAAAGAGTCTAGGAGCTATAAAGTAAGAAGCTAACCCACCTAGCATAGAGGATATTAAAGCAATTGCAATATAGGAGAAGGCACTTCCCTTAAAACCCTTCTTCTTTTTTGCCTCTTTTCTTATAGGCTCTCTAATAATTGGTTCTTCAACTATAGGTTCTTCGTTAATAGATTCTGCATCAAGAGGCTCATTTATATTCTCATTAATACTATCTTCAATTGGCTCTTGTGAAACATTATCATACTGACCATTTACTTCTTCATCTTCATCCTTATTTATAAGGACAAAGCCAGTAGCATTTTGAGATGTATCATTTTGAATATTTTCATCCATTTTTTCATTCAAGTTTTCATTTAGATCTTTTTCATCCATACAAGTACCTCCTATATTTAATGTAATTTCTAAAATGTATATAAGATATTCTACTTAAAAACACATGTCATTCCGAACCTGCTCACCCTACGGGTACTCCTGAATTAATTCCTACGGAGTAGATTAAGGTTGGAGGAATCTCCTATCTGACTGTGCATTGTCTTTCATTATCTCTATCTTAATACCCAATTGTGTATATTTTATGAATAAAACATGAACGAATTATGAGGTTTTCTTATTTTCTTAATGGGTAAGATTATTGAGAGGAGTTGAGATAATGAAGATTGAATATATTTATCATAGTGGATTTACTTTAGAAACCGAGAACTATTATTTTGTATTTGACTATTATAAGGGATCTATAGATTTAAAGGATAAGAAAACCATTGTATTTTCAACCCATGGCCATCACGACCATTATAACGAGGACATATTTGACTGGGCAGAAGAAAATCCCCAGATCATGTATGTATTAAGTAGTGATATTAAGGCTGAGGAATCTAAACAAGTCCATATATTAAATGAAGGCGAACACCTTAGGCTCTTTGATGTGGATATTAAATCCTTTGGGTCTACGGATTTAGGCTTATCCCTCCTAATCCAAGCCGATGGTAAGACTATTTTCTTTGCAGGAGACTTAAACTGGTGGTATTGGGATGATGATAGTGATGAAGAGAAAATAAGTATGGAAAATGCATTTAAAGAGGAAGTCAATAAACTAAAGGGCACAAATATAGACCTAGCCTTCTTCCCCGTAGATCCAAGGCTTGAAGATTCTTATTATAAAGGTGGTCACTACTTCATAAATACCTTACAACCAAAGCATTTCTTCCCTATGCACTTTGGGGATAAGTATGATGTAATTCCAAGATTCATCCACAAAATGAGTGATTCTGATACTAATATTGTGGAAATTAGTGAGAAGAATCAAGTATTTGAAATCGAGTAAGAAACCCCTGTCATTGAGCAGGGGTTATCTTATAATAAAAATCAATTTCTTGTTATCTTGAGCATTTTTCTTATCCCGAGGATTTTTTTGTCATCCCGAGGCGTAGCCGAGGGATCTCCACTTTCTTTGTCTTATTCCTCTTCATCATAGTTATCTAAAAATGAATATTTCACACCATCTTTTTCCCAACCTAATACAGTATCCATACCCACGTTTTGAGCTGCCCTAAAGATGGACATATCAACATTGTTAAAATCCTTTTTTAGGTTTTCTATTAGGTCTTTTATTTCATATCTTTTATTTCCAATCTTCTTTGCAGATACCATGCAAGCACAGTTTAAAGGCCATATTCCGCTATTTCGAATAAATCTCTGAATATAAGTCTCCTCAATTAAATATAGAGGTCTAATAAGCTCCATATTTTCAAAATTCTTTGCCTTAAGTTTAGGCATCATGGTTTTAAAGCTACCTGCACAGAGGAGAT
The DNA here is from genome assembly GCA_964590735.1 of uncultured Tissierella sp. Lineage (GTDB taxonomy): Bacteria > Bacillota > Clostridia > Tissierellales > Tissierellaceae > Tissierella_B. The sequence continues at coordinate 29,353 of CAZPZN010000007.1, read as the reverse complement.
TTAGCATAGTAGTCTCAATAACATCATTGAAATGATGTCCAAGGGCTAACTTATTACATCCAAGTTCCTTTGCCTTTCCATAAAGGGCTCCCCTTCTCATCCTAGCACACATATAACATGGATAATCACTTGCTATTTTATCTGCAACTTTAAATATATCAGCATCATAAATCTGAACTGGAATTTGAAGATACTCACAATTTTCCTCTAATAGCTTTCTTATGTCAGGATGATATCCTGGATCCATAGCTATATATTCAACTTCAAAATTCCTGTTCCCATTTTTTTGAAGCTCTTGAAAAAGCTTAGCTAAAAGCAGGCTATCCTTGCCACCTGAAATAGCCACTGCAATCTTATCCCCATCTTGGACTAATTCATATTCCTTTATTGCCTTTATAAACTTGCTCCAAATATGCTTTCTATATGTCTTGATAATGCTTCTTTCTATATCAGCCAAAGGCTTTCTATCATTAAAAGGTACAAGCATTTCGCAACCTTCTCCTGCTAAAGATGTCTTCTTTTCTTCCAAAAATAATCACTCCAAAGTCTAATTAAAATATAGATATAGTTTATCGTAAATTCTTTTTTAATACAAGTCTAGGATAATTATTCGTTGCACCTATTTAAGTTATAGGATATAATGATTTGATGAACATTTTTGTCGAATGATTCCGTTTAAATTTAGACTAGTAAAATAAATGTAATATATAGAATAGAAGGAGTTTTGAAATGAAATTAGGAATAGTAGGCCTACCAAACGTAGGAAAGAGTACATTATTTAATGCTATTACCCAAGCGGGTGCTGAATCAGCAAATTATCCATTCTGTACCATAGAGCCAAATGTGGGCGTAGTAGCAGTACCTGATGAAAGACTAAATAAGCTTAGTGTGATTTCTAAATCAAAAAAAGTAGTACCAACTGCAATAGAATTCTATGATATCGCAGGTCTTGTAAAAGGTGCTAGTAAGGGTGAAGGTCTTGGTAACAAGTTCCTAGGACATATTCGTTCAGTAGATGCAATTGTACATGTGGTAAGATGTTTTGAAAACCCTGATGTTGTTCATGTAGATGGAGCAATTGATCCTTTAAGGGATATTGATACCATTAATATCGAACTTATGTTATCTGATATGGAGCTTTTAGAAAGACGTTTAGATAAGACAAAAAAAGCTGCAAAAAGCGATAAATCACTAGCCTTAGAGTTGGAATTAATAGAAATGGCTATGAAGACTCTAGAGGATGGAAAATCCATTAGAACATTAGAGCTTAATGAAGAAGAAGCTGCAATTGTGGATTCCTTTGATTTGTTATCTTCAAAGCCTATAATTTATGTAGCGAATATCTCAGAGGATGATGTTGCTAATAATTCTACCAACCAATATGTAGAAAAGGTACAGGAATTTGCAGCATCAGAAAACGCTGAAGCTATTGCAGTTAGTGCAAATATTGAGGATGAAATTTCACAACTTGATCCTTCTGAAAGAGAAGAATTCTTGGCTGATTTAGGACTTGAAAATTCAGGATTGGATAAACTGGTTAAAGCATCTTATCATTTACTTGGCCTTATAAGCTTTATAACTACTGGAGAAATTGAAACCAGAGCTTGGACTATTAAAAGAGGCACTCTTGCTCCACAAGCTGCAGGTAAAATTCACTCAGATATTGAAAGAGGCTTTATTAGGGCAGAAATTATTGCTTATGAAGATTTAATGAAAGTCAACGGCAGTATGGCTGCAGCAAAAGAAAAAGGTATTCTTCGTGTGGAAGGTAAAGAATATGAAATGAAGGATGGAGACGTTGTTCATTTTAGGTTCAATGTTTAAAAATAAACCAAGTGGGAATCCACTTGGTTTTTATTTTATCTAATATCAGTTAAAATCTGATTCATTTGATCATATGTCATCATTCCTGGTACTCCACCAAGTAAGACACCTTCCGGATCTATAAAGTAAGAAGTAGGAAAACCACTTACTAGATATGTCTTGGATATGCTACCATCCTCATCCAGGACTACATCAAAATTATATCCACCCTCTTTGATATAATTCTCTACTGTTTCTACATCTTCCATTACGTCTACAGCCAAGACTACTAAATCATCATTTTCATCATCAAGCCTTTGCATATCAGGCATTTCCATATCACAATAACCACACCAAGTTGCCCAGAAATTAACTAAAACAATCTTACCCCTATAATCTGATAGGGATACGTCCTCTCCTGCTAAATTCTTTAGTGTGAAATCAGGAGCAGGCTTTCCAGATGCAAATTCTACTTCTGAACCAGTCTCTTCATTGGTTTGGGATACTGGATCTTCTACAGGCTCTACAGATTCTTCTACTGGCAAAGTTGGTTGTGGGTCTTCTTGATTACTAGTAGTACACCCAACCATAGCAAACATTCCAACCAAAACTAATGCAAGTAATAAAATAAAACGAATTTTTTTAATATTCATCTCCCCCTTAGAGTAACAATCTACTTATGTTTATAACTTTATTAAAGAATACTAATAATCCAAAGACTACCATTATAATCCCACTTATCTTAGGTAAATATTTCATAAGACCTTCACTTTTAAGAAGAAACTTATCAAATATATTTATAAATAGTGCCGTCAAAACAAAGGGAATACCCATTCCAATGGAGTATATTAAAAGCATTATAATCCCTTTAGAGACTGTATCGGCACCACCTGCATATATAAGAATAGAAGCTAAGACGGGACCGAAACAAGGAGTCCACCCTGCAGCAAAGGCCATCCCCATTAGCATAGAGCTTAATCCGCTAGTAACCTTCTTGGGTTTGGATAATCTTTTGTTTAAACTTAAAAACCTTATACTAATAATACCCATCATATTCAAACCAAAAACTATAATCAAGATTCCACTTATCCTTGAGAAAATTTCCCTATTTCTGATAAATACCTTTCCTAAAAGAGTTGCAGAGGATCCCATTATTATAAAAACTATAGTAAATCCTAATACAAAGGCTAAAGTTCTAACTAAAGCAAAAGCCCTTCTACTAGCAACATCCTCTTCAGTTACCGTTCCAGTTATATACATTATATAGCTAGGTATCATAGGCAATATACATGGTGAAAAGAAGGACAAAAATCCTGCACCAAATGCTATTGGTAATGAAATATCCATGGCAAACATTAAATCACCTCATATTTATAAAGAATTTTAACACTTTAATAAATCATACAAGACCAACAAATCTTTTATACCCATTATTTCACTGGAGTCTCAAATGATTATATCATTCATGTCTCATAATATCTATAGTACAAATTCAATTGCTCAAGCCTTTCTATTCATGGGAAGGTTTTTTAAAAGATGTCCGTCTAGGTTTGGATATCACTAAGTTTATCTTCAAAAAAACAAGAAAGCCAAGATTTTATCCTGGCTTCTTCTTGTTTTATTTGTATCCTTTATCCCTTGCTCTTGCTTCGTCTTTTATTTCTTCTCTCATACCTGAAATAGCTTGCTCTCTTCTCTTGTTCTTCTCAATTAAATCTCTTTTTTCCTTCTCGTTATCAATCTTATCAATCAACTCTTCCGTTTCCCTGAAATTGGAAATAGTGTGATTGATATTATACTGAATCTTCTCCACATTATCTCTTCTGTCATCTGGCTTAGGTTTATTGTTCATACTCAGTCTCCTTATGTTGCAACTCTTAATTAAAAATTGAAACTCTTAGACAAACCAATTCTTGATATTTATGAGCTGAGGAATAAAAAACTAATTAAATAATTAGTATCTTATCCTCGCTTTTATTATGCCAGATAATTTGTTTATTATACAAAAATATATAAGAATTTGTAGAAAATCACTACAAATCGGGTTAGGTCATTAAACTGTGAATTTTATTATTAGATTTGGATCTAAAACTCTAAATGCAAAGGATTCGGTTGCAAAGAAAGTAATTTTCTCAGGGCTATGAGCTTGATATCCCACTGAAAAATCTCTTCCAATTGTTAACTCTAAATCTTCATGATCTAAAGGTAATAGATATGCACCATCTGCTACATGACTAAATATAATCTTACCACCTATTAGCTCAACAATTTTCTTATTTAATGGATATGCTGAATTGTCAGTTAGTATCCTCTTATAAGCTTCTTGATTAACTATTAATACAAATGGTCCTTGGGCATATTCTTTTCTTAGTTGAATAATACCTTCAACTATAGCATCGGAAATTTCTCTAGCATCTTTACCAAAATGAATATCTGATGCAGTCTTAACTTCATCTAATCCTTGTATTCCTGCACTTTCTAATCCTTTATAAATTACTTCATCTTCAAATAAGGCTATTTCTTTCATAGCATTTTCTAGTGGCTCATAATCTATATCCTTTGCCCCTCTAGAAATATTATCTAATTCCCATCTTTCCATTTCAAATTCAACCCTAGTTTCAACCAATGGTTGAACCTTAAATATACCATAATCTATGCCACTTTTATTTTGAGTAGATGTAAGTCTACCTTCTGTAATCACATTATAGTCTAGACCCTTTGGTCCGTTTACCCTAACTGCTTTTCTAGCTGAGAGATAGGATTTAAGCACTTGGCTTGCTCTCTCATCTATTTCTGCCCAAACTTCATTTGATATAGGGGCTAATTCTCTATATAACATATATAATCTCCTCCTATTTTAGATTTCCAATATTTAATCCTGAACTAGCTGTTTCAGAATCTGAGCCTGTAGCACTTTCTTCGAGTTCAGTAATAGGTCCTTCAGTAAATAAGTATGTTCTTAGTTCCTCATCCCATTTATCCATATTTCTTCTAAGCCATTCTATAGCCATTACAGCATGCTCAATTTCCTCATCCCTATTATGTGCCATAATAGCCTTAAGTTCTGGGTCTTGGGTTGCTACGACTCTTTGGTTGTACCAGTCAACTGCTTCAATTTCTTCCTTTAAACTGTTTAGAGCTCTGGAAATATTCAGAGCCTTTTCATCTAATTTTTCTACCGGTTCATGATATTGTGACATTGAATTCCCTCCCATTTTCCTAATATTAATTTATTACCCTTTTTAAGGGTATTTTACACTATATAACTCTTTACAATGAACTATAAAATACTAATCATTTGCAAAAAGCCAGTATAGTCTTAACCATACTGGCTTTATCATTTATCCTTGCATAGTGTTTATTTTATCCATAACCTCTGTTGGAGTAAGTCCATTTGCATTTATAACTGGTGCTTCTTCACTAAATCCGAAAGAATCAGTACTTACTCCTGAGGTTACTATGCAATCATACCCGGATAACTTATCTTTATTTTTGTCTATTGATTCACTGAGCATTTCTACAGTGTATCCATTGCTTATTAGATACCCCGCAACATTAACTAATCCTTTTTCTATACCTATTTTCTTCATCCTAACGCTCCTTTAAGCTCCAAGTAAATTGCTTACAGTTTCTGCACATTGCTGTAACCAACTTATTCATCTTTTTTAATCAATTCCTCTTCACCCATTTCGACCAGCCTTCTAGTCATCAATCCACCTACTGGTCCTGCTGTAAATATGTTATTCACTGGGTCATTAGGAGTATTCATATTGTTCTCAAGCCCCAAATCCTGAGCTATTTCCATCTTCAAATCCTCAAGAGCTTTTGCTGCATTTGGATTTTTAATTCTCTTAGCCATATTTTCACCTCTTTTTTGATATATAAACATATGCAATTTAACACATACATGCAAAGTCTGTATTCTTATTTTGCTTATTTCTTAGATTTTAATACATTAATTAAAGACTTTGTCTAATTTATATTTATGTTTAATACAAGCTCATTAAGGAGATATATATACTAACGGTGATAATCACTATCATCAATGGAAACTAGATTCTAAGGAGGTTAAATTAATGCGACTTGAAGATTATAATCTCCTAGACAACGTTCAATACTCTGTATTGAATTTAAACGGGAAAATTCTCAAAGAAGAAGACATCCCAGATTTTACAGATGATCAATTGATGTATCTATACAAAACCATGCTTTATACAAGGGTTATCGATGATAAAGCCTTATCTTATCAAAGACAAGGTAGAATGCTGACCTATGCTCCAAACACTGGTCAGGAAGCTACCCAAATCGGTAGTGCTTTTGCCTTGGAAAAAGGCGATTGGCTAGTCCCTGCCTTTAGAGAGTTGGGGGCATGGCTCGTTAAAGGAGTTCCACTTAAGGATATTTATCTATATTGGTATGGGAATGAGTGGGGAAGCTATATTGAGGATGTTAACATCCTACCTATTTCAATTCCTATTGCTTCTCAATTACAGCATGCTACAGGTATTGGTATGGCAAATAATATAAAGGGTGAAAAGGATGTGGTCTTAGCCGTAGTAGGTGATGGCGGTACCTCTGAGGGAGATTTCCATGAAGCCTTAAACTTTGCAGCCGTATTTAAAGCACCTGTTATCTTTTTAATTCAAAATAATCAATATGCCATATCTACTAGAAGAGTAATTCAAACTATGAGTAAAAACTTAGCACAAAAGGCAATAGCCTATAATATGCCAGGCATACTTGTAGATGGAAACGATATATTTGCTATGTACAATGCTACAAAAGAAGCCGTTGATAGAGCCCGGAATGGGGAGGGTCCAACCTTAATTGAAGCCTACACATATCGTTTAGGTGCTCATACTACTTCTGACGATCCAACTAAATATAGGGAAAATCAAGAGGTTGAAGAATGGCTTAAGAAGGATCCTCTTCTTAGATTTAAACTTTATCTTCAAGAAAAGGGCTTATTAACAGATGAATGGGAAGAAAAGACTAAGAAGGAACTCGAAGAAGAGGTAATGGCAACCTTTGAATCTATTGAAAATAAGTCAGACACTGAAATAGAAGATATTTTTAAATATCATTATGAAACTATGCCTCCACAACTTGAGGAACAGCTTAATGACTATAAGGCGTTTTTAGAAGGAGGTAAGTAATATGGCTAAGACACTTAATATGGTTCAAGCGATAAATGATGCCCTTATGGATGAAATGCGACTTGATAAAACTATAATTGTTTATGGTGAGGATGTAGGGGTTGAAGGTGGAGTATTTAGAGTCACTGAAAACTTACAAAAGGAATTTGGAGTGGAAAGGGTCTTCGATAGCCCATTGGCTGAATCAGCCATTGTTGGTACTGCTATTGGTATGGCTGTTAACGGCTTGAAACCAGTGGTTGAAATGCAGTTTTCAGGTTTTGTTTACCCTGCTTTTAACCAGATAATAAGTCATGTAGCTAGGATGCGAAACCGATCACGTGGAAAATATACTTTACCAATGGTAATCAGAGCACCATATGGTGGAGGTATCCGTGCTCTGGAGCATCATTCCGAGAGTTTAGAGGCTATATTTGCCCATATACCAGGATTAAAGATGGTAATCCCATCAACTCCTTATGATGCAAAGGGTCTCTTAATAGCTGCTATGAGGGATCCTGATCCAGTATTATTCTGGGAGCCCAAACGGATATATAGAGCATTTAAACAAGAGGTTCCTGAAGGAGCATATGAGATTCCAATTGGCAAGGCAAAGTTAATCCAAGAAGGCGAGGATATTACAGTAGTTGCCTGGGGTTCTATGGTAAGAGATGTACAAAAGGCAAGTGAGATTGTAAAGAAAAAAGGAATCAATGTAGAAATAATAGACCTTCGTACTATTGCTCCAATGGATAGGGAAAGCTTTATAGAATCAGTTAAGAAGACGGGAAGAATCCTAGTTGTTCACGAAGCTCCAAAGAGCTTTGGTGCAGGAGCTGAGATTATTTCTATAGTTAATGAAAAGGCTTTTTTATATCTTGAAGCACCTCCAACTAGACTTACTGGATTTGATACTACTTTCCCATTACCAAGAGGAGAGAAGCATTATATCCCTAGTCCAGAAAGAATCGCTAAGGCTATTGAAGATGTAGTGAAATACTAGGGGGTGACAAGATGAAATTCGAATTTAAATTCCCAGATATAGGTGAGGGCATCCATGAAGGTGTCATAATGAAATGGCTGGTTAATAAAGGTGATGAAATAAATGAGGGGGATTCTGTAGCCGAGGTGGAAACTGATAAGGTAACCACTGAAATTCCTTCCCCAAGAACTGGGGTAGTAGCTGATCTTAAGTTTAATAAGGGGGATACTATCAATGTCGGTCAAGTATTTATTGTAATAGATACAGGAGGCCAAGGAGAATTATCGGAAGCAAGTGAAGAAGAGATAAAGGAAGAATTAGAAGAAAAACAAGAAATAGTTGAAGAAGAAACAGCGGGCGTAGTAGGTGAAGTTATAGCTACCTCTGAAGTAATTCCTTCCAGTAGAGAAATAATTACTCAAAAGTCTACCACGACTGAAAAAACAAAAAAAATATTGGCTACTCCAGTAGCAAGAAAACTAGCTAAAGATTTAGGAATAGATATACAAACTATATTAGGATCCGGTCCAAGTGCTAGGATTATGAAGGAAGATATCTACAAGGCTAAGGAAGAAATGGATGCTTCTCATAAGCAAGTAGCATCTAAAGAAGTAGCTAGTAAAACTCCAGCTCCTTATATTACAGGAGAAGGTGCAGAAAGAGAGGAAAGAATCCCTCTAAGTAGAATAAGAAAGACTATTGCAGATAGAATGTCTCAATCTAAGTTCACTATTCCACATACCACTGCAATGGATGAAATAGATATCTCTAAGTTAGTTGAATTAAGGAAAAAATATAAAGACATTTTAAAGGAAGAAGATATTAATCTAACCTATCTTCCATTTATTATAAAGGCAGCTATTGCAGTATTAAAAGACCTTCCTGAATTCAACTCAAGTCTTGATGAAGAGAGTGAAGAGATTGTATTGAAGCATTATTACCACATGGGAATTGCAACGGATACAGAAAGAGGCTTAATGGTTCCAGTTATTAGAAATGCAAACCAAATGAGCATTGTAGACCTTGCAAAAGCTATTCAAGATATTACTACAAGAGCTAAAAACAATAATATTGAACTTCATGAACTTAAGGGTAGCACATTCTCGATAACAAACTATGGATCAATTGGAGGATATTTCGGTATCCCAATTATTAACTACCCTGAGGCAGCTGTTTTAGGTCTTGGAAGGGCTACTAAGAAGCCTATAGTCAAAGATGATGAGATCATTATTGCAACTCTTCTTCCTGTATCCTTGTCCTATGACCATCGAACCATAGATGGGGCTAGTGGAGCTAGATTTATTAATAAATTAAAAGAACTTCTCTCAGAGCCTGAAATGCTTTTGTTAAGGACTTAAGGTTGGTGATTTGATGACTAAATATGATGTATTGATAATAGGTGGAGGACCAGGTGGATATGTGGCTGCCATAAAGGCAGCCCAACTTGGGGCTAAAGTAGCCCTTATAGAAAGAGATAAACTTGGAGGGATATGCCTGAACTGGGGTTGTATCCCTACAAAGGCTTTACTAATTACGGCTAAACACTATAAGGATCTTTTAAGGATTGAGGATTTTGGAATTACAGGTGTTGATTTATCAAATGCCAAAGTTGATTGGAGTAAGCTTATTGAAAGAAAAGATAGTGTTGTAGAAAAACTAGTTTCAGGAATAAATATGCTTTTTAAAAAGAATAAGATTGATCTTTACAAGGGTGAAGCTAAGGTCTTGGATAAGAATCGAGTTCAAGTTAATGAGGAGATTCTTGAATGTAATAATTTAGTAATAGCAAGTGGAGCAAAAGGAAAATACCCTGATATTCCTGGTCTAAAAGAATCAATGAAATCAGGAAAGTCAGTAGATAGTAAAGGGGCTCTACTCTTGGAAAACCTTCCAAAGAAGGTAATTATATTGGGTAATGGCACCTATGCTGTTGAATTTGCTACTTTATATAACTCAATTGGAGTAGAGACTCAATTGGTCTTTGAATCAGACCATATCCTTCCTTATGCAGAATCAGAAATGGCACTTACTTTGGAGAGACAACTTAAGAAGGAAGGCCTAAAAATAGTTTCTAATGCTAAGTTGAAGAGCTTTACAAATCAAGGGATTTTAATCGATATAAAGGGATCAGAAAAAGAACTTGAAGCTGATAAAAATATTATCTTTCTAGGCCTTATGCCAAATTTAGAAGGATTTGAGAAGTTGAATCTAAAGCTAAATTCCAAGGAATTTGTAGAGACAACTGATAAAATGGAGACCAATATAAAAGGTGTATATGCTATTGGTGATGTTAATGGAAAGTACCCATTAGCTCATGTTGCCTACGCAGAGGGAATAGTTGCTGCTGAAAATATTATGAAAGTAGATAGTAAGCTTAATTATAATTTAGTACCAACTGTAGTCTACTCTTTCCCTGAGTTAGCTAGTGTAGGCCTAACAGAAGAAGGAGCCAAGAATAAAGGTCATGATTATATAGTAAGTAAATTCCCATTAGCAGCTAATGGAATGGCAATAGCCCAAGGTGAAACCGTGGGATTTGTAAAAATTATTGCAGATAAACAATATGGAGAAGTTATAGGAGTTCATATCCTGGCTAGCGATGCTGCAAATATGATATCTAAAGCTGTTGCTATAATGCAGCTTGAAGGAACTGTATACGAGCTAGCTAAAACCATCCACCCACATCCAACATTTTCTGAGGCCATAGCCGAAGCAGCCTACGGAGCAATAGATAAACCAATTCATATTTAAAAAAAGGCGTCAGGCTTGAATTTTTTACTTACAAGCCTGACTCCTTTATTTTATTTAAGTTCTTTAGAATATATACCTGTATGGGTAAGTTTGCCATTTGCATTTTCAGATTTCATCAAAGTAAGTGAACTGATGCTTATTCTTATCTGTGAAACATCTTCTTTAAAATCATCTGGATTGAAGATATCATCCATCTTAACCTTTCTGCCTATTGTCAGGTGAGGAGTAAAGTCCCTACTGTCCAATACAAATCCTTTTTCCTTAAGGTGTTGATGGAGGTCTGCCTGAAGGTCCTTAAGATTTTTATTTTCTTCAATACCAAGCCAACAAATATCGCCATCATCTCTTTTGAAAAACCCAACCTTTGAAAGTATAATGCTAAATGGTTCAACTGTAATGCTATTCATAGCTAGCTTTATGTCATTCAACCTGTCTTCAGGCACCTCACCTAAGAATTCTAATGTAAGATGCATATGATCCTTATTCACAAAGCTACCCTTTTTAGAATAACCCTTTATACCATCAATTATATTAAGCACTTGTGCCTTTACTTCTTTATCAAAGTTAATAGCAATAAATAATCTCAAATTATCACTTCCTTTAGATTATTGTGCCATTTAGTAAGAGTAATAATTCATAGAATAGGTGTAATTATTTCCTTAAAATCTTTTCCATAGCTTTACCTTTTGCTAACTCATCAATCAGCTTATCCAAGTAGCGAATTTCTTGCATAATTGGCTCTTCAATGTCTTCCACTCGCACACCACATACTACACCTTTGATTAAATTTCTGGAAGGATTAAGTTTTGGAGCCTCTGCAAAGAAGGTCTCATAATCAGTCTCTTTTTCTAGATGGGCTTCCAACTCTTCCTGGCTATATCCAGTTAACCAATGGATGATTTCATCTACTTCTGCTTTACTACGCCCTTTTTTCTCTGCCTTGCTAACCAAAAGAGGATAAACTCTTGCAACACTCATAGTATAGATTTTATGTTTAGTCATAGTATCTTCTCCCATATTCAATTCTTTATTATTAAAAAGTAAATAATTCAAGCCTGACCCCTCAAATTTTCTTAGAAATCCATTATCCTCATTGCCTTAGTCTGTGGATTTTTCTTAAGCATTATCATATACCAAGAAGTTAAGACAAGCCCTTTAAATATACTTGATATACTTATTGCCCACCAAACCCCATTAAGTCCCAGACTGGTTGAGGATAAAATAAGGGCCGCTGGTATTCTTAGTACATTAAAAACTATTCCAACAATAGATGGAGGAATAGTCATGCCCAATCCATTAAATGCTCCTGCTGTAGTTGACTCTATACACATAAAGAGCTGAGAAATGCCTAGTATCTGTAGGTATACAATGCCATACCTGATGGTTTCTTCTTCTTTGATGAAGGTAGAAAATAGAGGTCTCGCAGCAAAGATTAATAGTAATGATGTGATAATACCGATGACTGACATTATCGATATACCAATAAAATATCCTCGAAAAACCCTTGCCCACTTTTTAGCACCATAATTTTGACCTACAAAGGAAGACATGGCAGTCTGAAAACCCCCTGCAGTCATCCAGGATATTGCTTCTATTTGAGAGCCTACTTTTTGTACAGCTATTGGTATAGGTCCCCAATTTGCAATGATTCTTGCTATAAACATAGCAATTATGGTAAAAAGTCCACTTTGAAGAGCCACAGGAAATCCCAGCTTAACAATCTTTCTTATATGGTCCATATCAGGGGCCTTTAGTAGATGTAATTCTGAGAAAAGTTCTTTTCTTCTACTAGCATTAATAATAAATACACAAGTTACTACAGCTTGAGAAATAACAGTGGCTATGGCAGCTCCTGCTACTTCAAGTCTAGGAAAAGGTCCTATTCCTAATATCAGTATTGGATCTAAAATCATATTAACTACTAGCCCAATTAAATTTATAATAAAAGGTGTTCTACTTTCTCCATAACCATTAAATATTGCTGTAAAAACAGGATTTATAAAATAGAATATTATTCCGAAGGATATTATAACTAAGTATCTTATGGCATTATTTATAATGTCAGATTCACCAAGATTAAAAAAACCAATTAAAGGCTTTCTAAAGCTTATAAGAATAATTCCATAAAATATAGCAATACAAATAATCATCTGAATACTGTGTTTAATATAAACCTTTGCTTCGTCCATGTCCTTCTTACCAACTGACTGGGCAACTCCTACCTCTGCCCCTATTTTAGGTATAAGGATAAATGCCATAGCTAGCCATGTAAAGAAACCTGCTGTCCCAACTGCAGCTACAGCCCTTGACCCAAGCCTTCCTACCCAAATCATATCTGTCATATTATAAGCCATCTGTACAAAGGAGGTTCCCATAATGGGAATGGCTAACTTAAATAAAGATTTAAGTATATTTCCTTCTGTTAAATTATTAGTATTAGTCATTCATTACTTACTCCTATCCATTAGTTTGTGATCTTTTAAATATCGAGGTAATTGCCTAGTAAGAAATCACACAGCCGCAATATTTAATCGTTTAAGATGTGAGGGATATCTACAGCTATTATAGCATATAGAGAAAAATATTAACATTTTCAGTACTAAAAAAAAAGCAAAACCTTAATAGTTTCCAAGCTTCCTCTCTATAAGTTAAATTAACATTGATTAGCTTCAATTAGCTGAACTTTCAACAATCTACAATAAGTAGAAACCCTGAGTTATTTGTGATAGGGTTCATTCTTTATGATTCTCCAAGCCCTATATATCTGTTCTAATAATATCATCCTCATTAGTTGATGGGGGAAGGTCATTTTAGAGAATGATAACTTAAAATTACTTCTAGAGATAACTTCATTAGACAACCCCAGTGAACCACCGATTAGAAAAGTTATATCACTTACTCCATCTATCATCAATGAATCTATCTTCTCTGCCAAGTCTTCAGAGGAAAGTTGTTTGCCTTCTATGACTAATGCAATAACAAAAGAACTTTGGGGAATCTTTGCTAGTATCCTCTCTCCTTCTTTTTGCTTTACTATGTCCATTTCCTTATCGGATAGATTTTCTGGAGCCTTTTCATCGTCTATTTCTATTATGTCCAAACTACAATACCTACTTAGACGTTTAGAATACTCCTTAATACCTTCCTGTATGTACTTTTCTTTTATTTTACCTACTGTTATTAGTCTTATGTTCATAATTACCTACCTTTAACTATTATTTAGGGCACCAAGCCCATTTAAGGAATCCCGGTGCCCTATATAAGAAGGAGATTTAATCGTTCCCAAATATATCCCCTAGCCCTATTCCACCTAGAAGGCTGCCTTCACCTTTGCCACTCGACTTGCCTTTTTGGCCTACTGAGTATATCTTTCTTGCAAACCTGCTAAATGGTAAAGATTGCATCCAGACAGTTCCTGGACCTCTTAGGGTTGCTAGGAATAAGCCTTCACCACCAAATATTGCAGATTTAATGTTACCAACCATCTCTACATTATAGTTTACCGTATTGGTCATTGCAACTAAACATCCCGTATCCAGCTTGAAGGTTTCACCTGCTTCTAAGTTCTTTTGAATTATGGTTCCACCTGCATGTAAGAAAGCAAGTCCGTCCCCTTCAAGTCTTTGCATGATGAACCCTTCACCACCAAATAAACCAGTTCCTAAGTTCTTTTGAAAAGCTATCTCTACAGCTATTCCCTTAGCAGCACATAAAAATGAGTCCCTTTGACATATTAACTCTCCACCATAATCACCAATATCCAAAGGAATAATCTTTCCTGGATATGGTCCTGCAAATGCAATAGCCTTTCTTTCCCTTCCTGAGTTAATAAATTCTGTCATAAATAAGCTTTCGCCAGTAACTACTCTCTTTCCTGCCCCCAACATCTTCCCCATCAAGCCTTTTCCTTCATCTCTGCCGGAACCATCACCAAAGATAGCCTCCATGGTGATATTGCTATCCATGTACATCATAGCTCCAGCTTCAGCTATAAGGCTTTCTGCTGGGTCTAACATAATCTCCACAAATTGCATGTCATCACCGTGTACTTGAAACTCAACATCTACAGCTTTTCTCATACTTTACCCTCCCTTGTTTTTATCAGTGTTGACCACTTAGTAGTTTTATCAGGTAAGTGATCAGGACATAATCTCTTCTTATACTTCTTTTAAACTTACTTAGTGAGGCAAGCTCATCTCTACTTTATGTCAAATAAAAGACGGTACAATTTCTTACTGTACCGTCTTATGAGCCCATAATATATATGCAATTCTATTTTACTTTAAGCTTCGAGGAAACTGCTTGCAGTTTCTACCCACTGGTGGCCAAGGCGGGTGAATATGACACACAGCCTGTTGACTTAATAAGTACCCGCCACCTAAAGAGATGGGGGACATCTTCGCCTCGTTATTTTATTAGTTTTTTAACTTCTTCAATTACCTTATCATAATCAGGATGTGTCTTGACTTCCTTAACATACTCAACGTATTTTACAGTATTATCCTTATCTAGAACGACTACTCCCCTTGCTAGAAGCCTTTTCTCTTCCATAACAAAGCCATAGTTCAATCCAAAGGACAAGTCCTTATGGTCTGACAATGTGATAACCTTATCTATACCATGTGCTCCACAGAATCTTTTCTGAGCAAATGGCAAATCCACTGAAATAGTCAAAATGAGAACTTCTCCTAATTCAGCTGCTGTTTCATTAAAGTTAATAGTTTGTAGTTCACATACACCTGTATCTAATGAAGGAACCACGCTAATAATCTTAACCTTATCTCCAGCATCACTTAAACTATATGTGCTATCATCAGTTTTTATAGCTATAAAATCTGGAGCCTTATCTCCAACCTTAATTTCCTTGCCTGCTAGTGTAATAGGTTCTCCACCCATGGTTACTAACCCTGTTCTCTTATCCAAAATATATCCCTCCTAAAGGTTAATAATTTCATTCGTAATTCTTCTTTAAATGATAGTTACCCATTTGAAAGGATTGTATTCATTAATTATGAAACCATTCACTTACCATATCTAGGATGTTCAAGTTGGTAAGGTCATATCTTAGGGGTGTTAGAGTAGCAAAACCCTTGGATAGATAGTACCTATCAGTTCCTTCTTCCAATTTAGTTTCTCTTCTACCTTTTATAGTAAGGGATCTTTCCCCATTTTCTTGTTCTTCCATGAAATAGTAATCTAGAATTGCTCCACCAATGGTACAGATCTTAAGTTCCTTGTTCACATCATCTAATCCATATGGTGTGTTGATATTTAAGAGTAGATTAGTTCTTAAAATATGGTCTTTACTTTCTTCTATAACTCTCTTAGCATATTTTGCAGCTATTTTATAGTTAGCGATACCATTCATCCATTCTGATGATACTGCTATGGATGGTATGCCATATATATTTGCTTCTATGGCAGCTGATACTGTACCTGAATAAATAACATCCATACCTGCGTTAAATCCTAAATTAATTCCAGAGACTACTAAGTCTATCTTATCCTTGATAATAGCCTCTATTCCTGCTCTTACACAGTCAGCAGGAGTTCCAGAAACACTAAAAGACTTTGACTTAAGGCCATCTAGTTTAACTTCCTTTATTATAAGAGGCTTATGGAGTGTTATAGCGTGGCTTTGTGCACTCTTTTGAGTTTCTGGTGCTACTATAATTACCTCATAGTCCTTTTCCAGTTCCTTTGCCATGGTATAAATTCCATCTGCCATTATACCGTCATCATTTGTTAATAATATCCTCATAGACCCTCCCATTAAAAATCCCTAAAGGTGATATTTATATTAGATACATTTCCATTTCTGCTTATAGTAAGACTAGCTCTATCTCCCATTCTATATTTATACAATAGTTTCCTTAAAGTGACCATGCTTTCTATTGGTTCCTGATCTATATGAGTTATGACATCCTGAGGCTTAAGGCCAGCATTTGCAGCAGGTGAATTTGGAACCACTTCAATAACCACAACACCTAGATCAGATTGTAAATCAAGGCCGAACTGTCTTTCATAAACTTCTAGCTCACTACCTGTAAAGCCAATATATACGTTGTTAAACCCGCCTTCTTGGATTATTTCTTCTACAATTGGCTTAACTAAATTGATTGGTATAGCAAACCCTAATCCCTCTCCGGTTTGAACCTTTGCAGTATTTATACCTATTACTTCTCCCCTTGAATTAAGTAAGGGACCTCCACTATTTCCAGGGTTTATGGATGCATCTGTTTGAATTAAATCCTCGATTACATTATATTGGTCTATTTGAATAGACCTATGTAATCCAGATATAACACCAGAGGTTACTGATCTTTGGAAATCAAGACCTAGTGGATTACCAATTGCTACAGCTAACTCTCCAACCTCCATGAGATCTGAGTTTCCTAAAACAGCTGTATCCAATCCACTACCATTTACCTTAACAACAGCTAAATCCAAGGCAGAATCATACCAAAGCACATCACCATCTAATTCACTTCCATTTTCAAAGAGAACTTTAATATCTCTACCCTCACCATCTCCTATTACATGAGAGTTGGTCAAAATATACCCCTTGTTATTAACCACTACACCTGAGCCCACGCCTTCTACCGGTCTAGTCCAGAAAAACTCCCTTTGCATTTGCACTGCTGTGATTCCTACAACGGAGCTCGTAGCCTTCTTAGCCACAGCTTGTGTAGCGGTTATATCCTCTAGTGGATTTATGGTGATTTCAGTTGATTCTACAGGCCCCTGATTCACAAATATGTCAGGCGTTGGAATTACTTTTCCATAAAGATAAGTTGGTGCTATGTAGACTGAGATAATCCCACCTAAAATCCCAGCTATTATAGCTACAATAATATATGAAACGAATCCCCTTCTTGGTGGTCTGTTATAGTTTTGATACTGAAAGTTATTCATTCAAATCCTCCTAACCTATATTAAATAGACATGTAGACCTATCCCTATATGATATACTAAGAGTAATATCATTATCTGCATCTATTCCTTGACTTATTATACCCTTTCTAACAGTTTCATAGGCAAGCTCAGGAATATTATTATCCTGACTTAAATGTCCTAATAAGACAATCTCTCCATTACCTGAAAGCACATCCCCCATAATCAATCCAGCATCATCATTTGACAGATGCCCATGAGTGCTCATTATTCGCTTCTTTAAGTGTAATGGATAGCTTCCTTGACTTAACATCTGCACATCATGATTAGATTCCATAAAGTAAAGATTCGAATCCTTTATCTCATTTCTAATAGTATCGTTAATCCTACCTGTATCGGTTATTATGCTTAGTTTATACTTGCCATGAAAAATAACATAACCAACAGGTTCAAGGGCATCATGAAATACAGATATTGGGTGAATTCCAATGTCCTTTATGTCGAAGTTTCCATTTGTAGTGAATATCTTAGTATTCTTTTCCTTAATAGTTTTTATAGTTGGATTCATACCAAGCCACGTATTTGCATTGGCATATATTGGAATATCATACCTTCTTGATAAAACCCCTACACCAGAGGTGTGATCAATATGCTCATGAGTTACCAAAATTCCATCTATAGTAGAGGGGTCTACATCGATTGATCCAAGTAGAGCCTCTACTTTCTTTCCACTAAAACCTGCATCTATTAATATTCTCGCTTTTTCAGTCTCTATATATTGGCAATTGCCACTAGAGCCACTAGAAAGAGAACAAAATTTAATTCCCATTATAATCCCCCATTTTATCTTCTACTCTATAATTATAATACTATACTTTTCATAATTTCACTACTTAAAATCAATTAGCACATTCCTCAAAATTAAGCTTCTAGGAAACTGCTTGCAGTTTCTACCCATTGGTGGCCAAGGCGGGTGATTATGGCAAACCGCCTGTTGACTTAATAGGTCCCCGCCACTTAAAGAGGCGGGGGGCATCTTCGACTCTTTATAAACTATTAGGGTCGAGCTATCAGGTCTTTAAAAGCGGAGTTTCCTCGACAGGCTCGGAATGACAAGCAAAATACAAAGAAGTCTACATGGATAAACTTAAAAAGAGTCTTCCTTGTAGACTTTAAATTCATAAATAATATAATACTAAATCCAAAATACACTATTTTCTAATAATTATCAATTATAACCTTATATCCATCTTCGAACTGGACTCTCCATGCTGGAATGGTGGTTCCTTGTTGGGTTTCTATTGGATCTATGTCGTAACTTTGCATTTCTGGGTCAAAATAGTAACATAGGGATATGTCACTTATGGTCTTTCCATATACCTCTTTCATGCTCAATAGTGCCAAGATAGATTTAGGTGCAGAGCTGATTTCAATAGGAGTTGTTCCTAATTCCTTCATATTTAACCAGTTTCTCTCCATCTTTACTACTCCCCTATTATCTAAATGAAGATTGGTAAAGGTGGCCTCTATATAATTACCATCAAATAACTTTGTAAATTCAATATCATATTGATTTCCAATCTTCTTTGCGAAGGAAATTTCCATATCAGATGTAGATATACCCCTATCATTCAGAAAATCCCTTGCAATGCCAGCTGCTTCTTCTTCAGAATTAATGGCATACACTTTTTCCCTAGGCTTGTTTTCATATATTATTAGTTTATCATTTACTATAGTTAAACTTTCATCCTCATAGGATATGATTTGTAAACCTTCGCCTTTTACTTCTATATTTCCTTTACCTTGGAAAAAGTTGTTGTTAAGCTCAAGTGGGTCCTGAATTTCATATTCTACTACAAGACCAAATAAATCCTCACTTGTAGTTGGTAGAAGAGTATTAACATCTATATTTTTCTTATTTAATAGCTGAATTGAGTTCTCTATAAAGTCATCCTCCACCGTGGCATCAGCAATATCCTGATTAAATAATAGAACATAGCCTAATAGAATGTTGGTAAATAACAGTGCAACTATTAATATTGTTTTTGCTTTAGACCAGTCCATTATTTCACCATCTATCTTTCAAATACTAATTTCCCAGTATATGCATTAAAAGCATAAATCCTGTTATTAAACCTTACCGCCCAGACTCCAATTAATCTTTCACCTTGATCCTTTAAGTTTGGATCATAATATGAAAGACTTATATCATCTACAAGACTTAAAACCTCTTGCATAATATTATCTCCCACTTCTTCTTTGGTCTTATTAATTATTACAAGATATTTATTCTCCAAGAATTCATAGTTTTCTCCTAATATATCTATGGAGGACTTCATATTTCTTCTTTCAATATTAGTTGAAAGGCCCCTATCATCTTCATTTCTGGTTAGCTGCTTATAGCCTCTTACATGATGGTTAAATACTTCAATTTGAATATAGTCTCCAATTTCCCTATTTCCTAGAAGAACTGGTATACCCCTAATCCTATACTTAAAGGACAATCTATAACCCTGGTTATCGTCAGCCTCAATTTCTTCTATATTGGATAGATATATATTCTTCTGTGAAGAGGTCTTTTGAGTGATAAAGTCAGCTGCAGTAATCAAACTTGTATATAGGTTTCTCTCTGCTATAGTATCTTCCAAGGCGTGGAAATAATCTAGGGTACCATTAGAATTTAGCTTTAAAACTCTCTTATCTAATACATATATGGTAGACCCATTGCTTTCAACTATTTCCCTAATATAATCTATACTCTTATTAAAAAACCTTTCAGCAACTTGTCTTTTTTCATCCATATCAAGGTTGACCAAGACATTGGAGAAATGTATAGTAGAAAGCCTATAATCCGTATCATAGGGAATATATATGTCGTTTTCAATCCCATAGATTTCACGCATTGAATAGTAATAATCGTAATTTTTTACTTCATCAATCTGGGCTAACTTTTCCTTTAAGTCCTTATTGTCAACATTTGATCCCCTTACTAAGGAATAAGAATTTCCAGCGCTAAATACAAAAAAAGGATCCTCATTACCCAAATAAATATAAATTTCTACTATATTGGGAATAGCATCCGCAATTCTATTGGGTGAATTAACATCCCATGATTTAGCTAAAATATATGTGTTTAGTTCCTCAGGAAAATAAAAGACAATAGACCTTTCTTCTTGGTAATTTAGATAATCATCCTTACTTATTTCTTCAATAGTTATTGAATCTGCATCAAGAATAGAAGATAAAAGACCCCTAGAGTTTATCCAGATGTCATGTTTAGAATCATCATAAGTAATTGTATGGTTCTTATTCCCAAAATTAAGTAGGTATTTTGATGGTGAAATAAGATCCGAAAGGTCATAAGAAGCAGATAGGACTTCGTCGGTTGTAAAATATTTGCTTAATCGATCAGGCAATTGAATCCATAACTTTGAAGTCATATAAACACTCGAAAAAACCAAGAGAAATAGGAGAAAAGTTTTCGCTCTCTCTTTCATTAAATCATCTCCTATTTTCTTCTTATTTCAACAATGGCAATACTATGTTATTATTGGACTTACTGTTTTCTCTCATAACTAGTCTGTTTCTATTATAAACGTATACTATAATTTCTTTGTTTTCTACACCTTCAACTCCAAAGTTAATTACAATCTTATTTATTCCCTTTACAAGATCTAGTTGCTTTTGAAATAAATTAAGATTTCCTGATGTGATTTCTTCTGATGATAACAAGATATAATCCTCTTGCGTTGGCATTTTATCTAAATTAAATCTACTTCTAGTTAAATCAGTAGTACCATAAAGGTTAATAGTGATCTCTGTATCAGAAGGAGCTTTGCCATTTATAAGAACGACTCTATCCCTAGTTGAATAAGATACTTTTTCAGGGTTAAGAATCTCATATTTACTAGTATCAACTACATTAGTAGCATATGAAAAATTAGTAAAAGTCAATAAAGACAATGCTATCATAATGCAGGCTATAAATCTCTTTAACATATTTCTACCCTCCCTTACCTTTTTGCTACTAAAGTACAAACCTATTCATACTATTGTGCAATTTTATTATATAATACCTATATTACAAACGTATTACAGTGCAATTAAGATTAAATTACACTAGTGGTAGAATTATGGTTATTTCTGTTCCTTGACCAAAAACACTATCAATATGAATCTGGCCTCCATGGGCATCTATTATTTCCCTAGCAATTGACAAACCTAGGCCTGTTCCACCCATTTCCCTGCTTCTACCCTTCTCAACCCTGTAAAATCTTTCGAAAATTCTTTCTTGATCATCTTTAGGAATTCCTATACCATTATCCTTAACCCTTAAAACTAGGTCATCATCCTTTGTAGATGCGCTTATATTTATTTCACCATTATCCTCTGTATATTTAATGGCATTGGATATTATATTTAGTATTACCTGTTCTATACCATCTTTATCAGCAACAATATTTGGTAAATTTTCTTCAATATT
Organism: uncultured Tissierella sp.; assembly: GCA_964590735.1. Classification (GTDB taxonomy): domain Bacteria; phylum Bacillota; class Clostridia; order Tissierellales; family Tissierellaceae; genus Tissierella_B. Next base: position 7,305 of record CAZPZN010000007.1, on the reverse strand, counting down.
TAATTCTATCTTATGAGCCTTTTCCTTAATAAGTAGAGCCAATTTTGAGATTATATCCTTTAGCATATTAGAAATGGATATCTCAGTTCTCTTCCAATTTGTTTTGTTGTAATCTATATTTGATAACTGAAGTAGGTCTCTAACCAGCCTTGCCATCCTATCAGATTCACTATCTATTACGGATAAAAACTTTTGATTTGTATCTTTATCAACTTCATTTTCCATAAGGGTTTCAGTATAACTTTTTATAGTGGTAATAGGAGTTTTTAACTCATGGCTTACGTTGGCTACAAATTCCTTCCTCATATTATCTAGTTTATGTTCTTGAGTTATATCTTGGAACACTACAATTAGTCCACCTACTATATTCTTTTCATTATTAAAAGGTGCATATTTAATCTTATAAACTTGGGAGTTTAACTCTGCCGTCACCGAACCTTCCAACATGTTCTTTCTAGAATAATCTATTTTATCTATATTTAGCTTCTCTATATCCAATTTTTCCTCTTCATAGATGATATCTTCATCTAGGCCTAGGATTTCTATAGCAATTGGGTTAACATGGATAATATATCCATTGGTATCAACTGCAACTACCCCTTCTGCCATATAGTTAAAAATAGTATCTAATTTACTTCTTTCAAGGTCCATATCCTGTATGGTCTCCTTAAGTTTTAAAGTCAAATGATTAAACATAGAAGCAAGCTGACCTATTTCATCATCGGACTTTACATCTACAAATTGATCAAAGTCTCCCATGGCCATTTCTTCAGCCTTTTTGGTTACATCTCTGATAGGCTCGGTAATGGACGATGCAATTAAAAATCCTAAAAATATAGTAATTCCCAAGGCCAAAAAGGTTGCACTTGTTAATATGGTCTTGGATTCATTTACAGTAGAATATATATTTTCAAGATTATAAGTCATATATAAGATTCCATTAAGCTTACCCATACCGGAATAAACTGGATAGGACAAATGTTTATTGTCAATTTCTTCATTAAGTGCCGGTAGTATAGATTCGCCTTTCCCACCAGCAAAGGCTTTTTGAACGATAATAGGGTCAATATATTTATTAGATAAGGCGTTTTTACCTAGGACATTTTCATTTTGACTTGCATTTGATGCAATTATAGTAGGTATGTCTTCATCATAAATTACATAGAGTGTTTCGTTGCTTCCAAGTCTCCACTCATCTATAGTATTTTGTATATCATTGGCATTTTCAAGCCAATCATTATCGGGGAAGGATGAGGATATAGTTTGAATGCTTTGCTCCATATCCTTAGTAACAGATTGAATCTGCTGCTCTTCCAGTCTTCCTACAATAAATACGCCTACTATTGCCATTGCAATAAACACCAGCAAAAAATAAACGAAAACGAATCTCCATTTTATACTGGATATCATAAGCTACCTCCCAAAGTAGTATCCTACCCCTCTTTTAGTCAATATATATTTAAATTCTCCGTTAGTGTCCTCAATTTTTTCCCTAAGTCTTCTAACGGTAACATCTACAGTTCTAATGTCCCCATAATACTCATAACCCCAAACTTCTTCAAGGAGTTGCTCCCTGGAAAACACTTGCTCCGTAGAAGATGCTAAAAATTTCAAGAGTTCAAACTCCCTTAAGGTTAATTCGATAACTTTTCCATTTTTTCTAACTTCGTATTTTACCATGTCTACTTCTAGACCATTAACCTCAATAAGATCTCCATTCGAATTGTTATTAGAATTGGAAAAATCCCTCCTCCTTAAGTTTGCCTTAACCCTTGCCATAAGCTCCCTCATAGAAAATGGTTTAACTACGTAATCATCGGCACCTAGTTCAAGACCAAGGACTTTATCAACTTCCTCTTCCTTAGCTGTAAGCATTATAACAGGAGTTTGCTTTTTGGATCTTATTTCCTTTAAAACTTGAAAACCATCCTTTTTAGGCATCATTATATCCAAGAGCACAAGGTCTGGATCCCAAGAAAACACCTTTGAAATACCCTCTTCTCCATCAGCAGCCGTATCAACCATATGGCCTTCCTTTTCCAGATTAAATTTAATGATATCTGCAATTGCTCTTTCATCATCAACTACTAAAATTTTATTACTCATAGTATCCCCCTACCTTCTCCATTAGTTAAATTATCTAATAATTCAGGCTTAATGTCAAACAAATAGGTTTAATTTGTTAAAAAACTTATTGACAGAAATATGCAATATGGGTATAATAAGCATATCAAAAGGGAGTAGCTATAATCAGTTAGTCGTCAATACGGGTAATCCCCGGCTAACTGCCCATTAGGGAGCAAGACTTTTGTTTATGCAAGGCATAGGCAAGGGTTTTTTTTTAACTTTTAGACCTAATGATTATTTCCTTAGTACTTAAGGTATAATAGTATCGAAGACTTTTGCATGTCAATTGCAGCGGCAGCGCACCATAAAATGTGTAGATTTATTTACACTGAAATAACAAAGAAAGAGGGTATGTTATGGAATGGTACCAAAGAAATGAAGACGAACTCATTTCGGAACTCAGTACAGATGTGGAAAATGGTTTAGCTTCTACAGAAGTTGAATCTAGGCTAGCAAAATATGGTCATAACGAATTAAAGGAAGAAGAAAAGAAAGGACTAATGTCTAAAATTATAGCACAATTCTCAGACTTCCTTATTCTAATTCTAATCGCAGCAGCTCTTATCTCAATATTCGTTGGCGAGGTAAAGGATGCAGTAGTAATTTTAGCTATCGTAGTAGTTAATGCAGCTTTAGGTATTTATCAAGAAGGTAAGGCAGAGAAATCACTTGAGGCATTGAAGAAGATGGCTTCTCCTAACGCAAAGGTTGTAAGAAATGGAAAATCAGAAATCGTTCCTTCTAGCAGCTTAGTACCTGGAGACATAGTAGTTATTGAAACAGGAGATATTATTCCTGCAGACTTAAGACTTATAGAGAGTTCAAATCTTAAGATTGAGGAAGCTTCCCTTACTGGAGAATCAGTTCCTGTTGAGAAAAATAGCAAATTAGTATTAGATTCCGAGGTTTCCCTCGGAGATAGAGCAAACATGGCATACATGTCTACTATAGTAAACTATGGTAGAGGTAAGGCAGTTGTAGTTGGCACAGGCCATGATACTGAAATTGGTAAGATAGCCACTTTAATACAAACATTTGAAGACGAGCTTACACCATTACAAAAGAAGTTAAACCAACTTGGTAAGCTTCTTGGTACAGTTACAATCGCAGTTGTTGTCTTAGTATTCGTAATAGGTATGCTTCAAGGAAGAGGAGCTCTTGAAATGTTCATGACTGCTATCTCCTTAGCAGTTGCAGCTATTCCTGAAGGACTTGCAGCTATTGTTACAATTGTTCTTTCCCTTGGTATGAACAAGATGGTAGAACGTCATGCTATAGTTAAGAAACTTCTTGCTGTTGAAACTCTTGGTTCTACATCAGTTATCTGTTCAGATAAGACTGGTACTTTAACACAAAATGAAATGACTGTTACTAAAGTTTATACAGATGATGCAATCCTAGATATTACTGGTGGTGGATATGAGCCAGTAGGTGATTTTGTACTTAATGGCGAAAATATATCAGTAGATAAAATTAAGAATTTAAACACCTTATTATCAGCAGCAATACTAGCTAATGATGCACAGATCGAACAAACTAGTGATGGATACAGAGTACTTGGAGACCCTACAGAAGGCGCTCTTGTTACTCTAGCTGGAAAAGCAGGCATTACTCGTAAAGAAATAAATGATAAGTTCCCAAGAATTGAAGAACTTCCATTTGACTCAGATAGAAAGATGATGACTACTTTCCATTCCAACTTTATACCTGGAAAGATTGTATCATTTACTAAAGGAGCTCCAGATATTATTATTAGCAGATGTACTCATGTACTAATGAATAATGAAGTAGTAACCTTTACAGAGGATATGAAGAAAAAAGCTCTTACAGCTAACTCAAATTTAGCTAAGGATGCACTAAGAGTACTTGCATATTCATTCAAAGAATATGACAAATTACCAGAAAAAATAACTTCGGACATAAATGAAAACAATTTAATCTTCATAGGCTTAAGTGGTATGATTGACCCACCTAGACCAGAAGTTAAAGAAGCTATTAAACTTTGTAAGCAAGCTGGTATAAACACAGTAATGATCACTGGTGACTATAAGGAAACTGCTTTTGCTATAGCTAAGGACTTAGGTATGGCTGAAAGAGAAGACCAAGCCATGATGGGTGCAGAGCTTAATAAGCTTTCAGATGCAGAGTTAAGAGAAGTAGTTAAGGATACAAAGGTTTATGCTCGTGTATCACCTGAACATAAGGTAAGAATAGTTACTGCATTAAAAGAAAATGGTGATATTACAGCCATGACAGGTGATGGCGTAAACGACGCCCTAGCACTTAAGAAGGCAGATATCGGAATATCCATGGGTATAACTGGTACAGACGTTGCGAAAAACACTGCTGAGATGATCCTTACAGATGATAACTTTGCAAGTATAGTTGCAGCAGTAGAGGAAGGTAGAATAATATTTGCTAATATTAAGAAATTCGTATTCTTCCTATTATCATGTAATATAGGTGAAGTAATCCTTGTATTTGCAAGTATTATACTAGGATGGGAAGTTCCACTACTACCTATACAATTACTATGGTTAAACCTTGTGACTGATAGTTTCCCTGCTTTAGCACTTGGTGTTGAAAAGGGCGAACCAGATATAATGGATCAAAAACCTAGAGATCCTAACGAACCAATTATTGACCGTGGCATGATGATTTCTATCATATTCCAATCTATAGCAGTTGCAGGCGGTTCATTACTTGCTTATTACTGGGGAATGCAAAGATATCCAGACAGCATAGAACATGCTAGAACAATAACATTTGCAACCCTTATAACAGCTGAATTACTAAGAGCCTACTCAAGTAGATCACAAAAGTTTACTTTGCTTAAGATAGGTATATTCTCAAATATGGCAATGGTACTTGCTACAACATTTGCGTTTATATTATTGCTAGTAGTACTATACGTACCGTTCCTACAAGAAATATTCTATACATTCCCATTAGGATTATTGGATTGGGAAATAGTTTTATCCTTTGCATTTATTCCACTACTAGTTGGAGAAATTGTAAAGGCAGTAAAAAACAAAAAATAAGAAAGATATTACAAAACCTTCAGCCAAATAAAATAGCTGGAGGTTTTTTTATGACCTATCCTAAAGTTTTTTATGATCTATAGCTAGTTCTAATTCGTAAATATGTGTGAACAATTAGAAATTTGGCGCATAGAATAGAACAAGGAAGGTGGTAAGAGTGAGAAGAATGATTTATGATAAGCTTTGTCCAATTCTAAGTGCTAAAATACTTGCACAATCCATAGAGGAAGTTCCAGTAATTATTCAATTTAAAGAGGATAATATAGACCTATTAAATAATATAAGTAGGTTGTCTTCCAGTGTTAATGTGGACTTACCTCTAATTCACGGTATTGCAGGAAATATTTCTACTGATTTAATATATAGACTTTCCACCACTCCGGAAATAGATTATATTAGCTTTGATCAAAGCGTTTATTCATTGCTGGATGTGGCTTTGCCTACTATGAATGTAGACTTTCCCCATGAAAGAGGCTATGAGGGAAAGGGTATTGGAATTGCGGTTTTAGATACAGGAGTAGCACCCCACGATGATTTAATAAAACCTAAAAATAGAATCCTTGCTTTTAAGGATTTTGTAAATAATAAGACAGAAGCCTACGATGACAATGGCCATGGAACCCATGTTGCAGGAATAATAGCAGGAAATGGCTATGCATCTAATGGTAAATATAAAGGAGCTGCACCTAGTGCAAATATTATAGGAATTAAATGTTTAGATAAAAATGGTGGCGGATCAGCTTCAGATATAATTTCAGCCCTATCATATGTAATAGAAGTCAAGGATATATATGGAATTGAAGTTGTTAATCTGTCCCTTGGAACTCCTTCTAATATAAATCCTGATAAAGATCCAATGGTTAGAGCTGTAGAAAGGTGTGTACAAGAAGGCCTTATTGTAGTAACAGCCGCAGGTAATAGTGGTCCTGGTAGTAGGACTATACTATCACCTGGAGTTTCTAGAGAAGTAATTACCGTTGGAGCAGTAGACGATAAGAGAACTATCGACCCATCAGATGATACTATTGCTAACTTTTCTAGTCGCGGACCTACTGTAGAAGGCATTCAAAAACCTGATTTAGTAGCACCAGGTGTAAGTATTAATTCCCTTTCCAACACAGAATTAAATAGCTATTCAGCCCTAAGCGGAACATCTATGGCCACCCCTTTAATCAGTGGCTCTCTAGCCCTTTTATTTAATATACATGGGGACTTTACCCCTGAGGAATATAAAGAAAAACTACTTGATGCGTGCATACCCCTAAGTGATTCCAAAGAAGGCCAAGGGGCAGGCATGCTAGACCTAAGAAATCTTTTTTACCTTGAAAAAAAGGTTGATGAGATAGAAGAGAATGATAAGTTCGAAGAGACAAAACCACCTCTTCTTAATAAAGAATCTACAGGAGAACTTTTCGAAACCATAATTGTATTTCTGGTTATAATATTTTTATTAGATTCAAGGATATAAACAGTGGGGACGGCTCTTTTTGTTCTAAAACAAAAACTCCTGTCCTTTTTTCATGTGTTTCTGCCACTTGAATCCATACCACTTGGTAATTTCTTGACTGGAACTAGTTGGTGAAATATAATAACCATGAAGGTGAATATGCCCCCCGCTTCTTAAACGATTACATCGTTGCGGTGGTGTGATGCTATGGAGTGATTATGTGATTGAATGTTCTATAAATAATTTAATTAAATATTATAGTGCAAATAAGATATTTGAGAATATTTCCTTTGAAGTCCATACTAGAGATAGGCTTGGGCTTATTGGCCAGAATGGCTGTGGAAAGACCACACTCTTAAAGATTCTAATGGGCATGGAGGAATATCAAGGTGGAAATATTTCTTTTAGAAAAGGTATTAAAATTGGATATCTGGATCAGATATTTAAGTGTGATAACAATACCACAGTCTTAGATATCCTTCAAAGTCCTTTTGAAGAAATAAGGGTTCTCAGAAGTAAAATGAAGGATCTAGAAAGAGAATTAAAAAACCTTTCTGGTGATATCTTAGAGAATCAAATGAATAATTATGGTTTAATTATGGAGGAATTTGAGCGTAGTGGTGGATATTTAGTTGAAACCAACATCAATAAAATATGTACAGGCCTTAATATTCCAGATCACTTTAGAGA